>JAVHLO010000604.1 GCA_031082105.1 Planctomycetota bacterium | reverse complement strand
CGAGAAGCTTCGTTCGATCCGGTACTCAAGGCATGGATGGAGCTAAGCCGATGCCTTCTCCACAACAAATCGAAGCCGCGGTCTTGAAGGTCAAGGATCAGGCGGCCTTCGTCAATGATCTCCTGAAGGGCGCACTTGATTGGCCGATCGACAGAAGTCTGGATCGGCTTGAGGACATCTCCTACGGGTGGACGCCTGCGGAACTGCGAGCCGACAGCCTGACCGAGAGACTCACAGACGGCGGCATCTGGCAGATCCAGCCGTTCACGAACGCTCAGCCGTGGGGCGTGTTTCTCCTTGAATTCAAGAACCCTGAGATATTTCTGACCGGTCGAGGAATCGTCGGTCCGCTGCGGAGTCTCCTGCGCGGGCTGGTTCCAAAGAAGAGGGCCTGCGTTCAAAGCGCCTCGCAGCCGGTCTGGAACCGCGAAAATCTGCTCTTTATCTGCACCTGCGGGTACCGCCATTTCCGCTTCGCATATTTCAAGGCGCCGCTTGAGTCGGGTCGGGCCGCGCCGCTGACGACCTTCGGCTGGAACGAAGGCGATACGCACTTCCGTACCCTGTGCGAGCATAACTTGCCGTCGCTCGCCTTCCCGGACGACGGCGGTCGCGATGCCGACGGCTGGCTCAAGGCATGGCGCGCCGCCTTCGATGTTGAGAGGGTCACGAGGCGGTTCTATCAGGAAATCGCCAACTGGTATTTCTGGGCGCTCAAACACGTCCGCTTCCCCAAGGACGCGCCCAAGGAAGCCGACGGGCACGACCACGTCAGCGTCATCCGCCTCATCACGAGGCTCATCTTCTGCTGGTTCGTGAAGCAGAAGGGCCTCATTCCCGACGCGCTGTTCGACGAAGTCACGCTGGCGCGGATTCTCGACGGTTTTGCGCCCGATAAGAACTCCTCACAAGACTCGGTCTTCTACAGGGCCATTTTGCAGAACCTCTTCTTTGCCACGCTCAACACCGAGATGGACAAGCGCGACTGGGCCAGAGAGGAGCAGAACTTCATGGCCCACAGCCTGTACAGGCACAAGGAATCTTTTCGCAAGCCGAGCGAGGCGCTGGGTCTCTTCAAGAACATCCCCTTCCTCAACGGAGGGCTCTTCGAGTGTCTCGATAAGGACCTCGGCGAGAAGGCGAGTCCGCGCTACGTACGGATTGACGGGTTCTCCCGCAGACCCGACAGCCAGCCCACCGTACCCGACTTCCTGTTCTTTGGCGCAGAGCGCGAAGTAGACCTGAGCGTGGACTATGGCGCGGGAAAGTACAAGCAGGCCACCGTGCGGGGCCTCATCCACACGCTTAACCGCTACAACTTCACCGTCATGGAGAACACGCCCCTCGACCAGGAAGTCGCGCTCGACCCGGAACTGTCCGGCAAGGTCTTCGAGAACCTTCTGGCCGCCTACAATCCCGAAACCTGCACCACCGCCCGCAAGGCCACCGGCTCCTTCTACACCCCGCGTGAGATTGTGGACTACATGGTGGACGAGGCGCTTATTGCCTATCTGCAAGGCCAATTGAGCACAGGGGGCAAAGACGACGAAACACTGGAGGACAAACTGCGCCATCTGTGCGCCTACACCGACGAGACGCACCAATTCACTCCCAAGACGGTGGCGCGGCTGATTGAGGCCATTGATGACCTCAAGGCGCTTGACCCGGCGGTGGGCTCCGGCGCGTTCCCGATGGGCATCCTGCACAAGCTGGTGTTTATCCTGGGCAAGCTGGATCCCGGCAACGAGCGGTGGAAGGCCAGGCAGATCGCCAAACTCGATGACGCCGTCATGCGTGAGGAGGCCGAGCGGATTTTCCGCGACAACTACGACGACTACGGCCGCAAACTCTTCCTCATCGAAAACTGCATCTACGGCGTGGACATCCAGCCGATTGCCGTCCAGATCGCCAAGATGCGGTTCTTTATCTCGCTGATCGTGGACCAAAAGGTTGACCCGGCGAAACCCAATCTGGGCGTGCGGGCCTTGCCTAATCTGGAAACCAAGTTCGTCGCCGCCAATACCCTGATCAGGATCGAGAAACCGAAGCAGAAGCTCATCCGCAATCCGGCTATTGACGCCAAAGAAGCGGAACTGCGCCGCGTGCGTGAAAAGCACTTCAACGCCAAGACGCCGTCAACAAAAG
>JAVHLO010000603.1 GCA_031082105.1 Planctomycetota bacterium | reverse complement strand
GGCCATGTTGAAGGCGGTCTCCCAGAACCAGAAGAAGAAGGCCGACAAGTGCGCGGAGGGTAGCTGGGACGCGGACGACAGGTGGGGCTATGAAGGCGGCCGGGTGTACGGCACCGCGATCAACACACTGACCCTCGAAGTCTACTACAGGTACGAGAACGTCTTCGTCGGCAACAAGAAGAAGAAAGAGGCGGCCGCGAAGAAGGCCCAGGCCGAGACGGAGAAAAAGGAACAGCCCGAGCCGCCCAAGTAGCGCGTTCTCCTGGCAAGACCGCAAGACTCCTGCCCCTCACCGGGCAGGAGTCTTTTTTTTGTCGGCGCCAGACCCGTTCTCGTTCATCAGGCCGGCGGTGGACAACCTGAGAGCCTCCAGCAGAATGAATAAGCTGTCATTCCCGCGAAAGCGGGAATCCAGCCCCCCTCTCCTCCCGCTTTTGTTGACAAGGCAACGCAATCGTGATATATTCCGCCCCATGAAATGTCCGTACTGCAAGAACCACCGGGACCGCGTGGTTGACTCGCGGACCGTCGGCTCCGGCTCGGAAATCCGGCGACGCCGCAAGTGCCTCTCGTGCGGCCGGAGGTTCACAACCTATGAACGGATCCAGGAGAGCGTGCTCTACGTCGTCAAGAAGGATGGAAGGAGAGAGCCTTACAACAGGCTCAAGGTGCTGGAAGGCATCCAGCGCGCATGTGAGAAGCGCCCGATCTCCAGATCGGACATCGAGAACATCGTCAACAAAGTCGAACTCGACCTCTACGAGCACTTCGATCGCGAGGTAACATCCCGGAACATCGGCGAGCTGGTGATGCGCGAGCTGAAGGGCATAGACAACGTGGCATACGTACGTTTTGCGTCAGTCTATCGCGCGTTTGAGGACAGTTGGGAGTTCTCCAAGATAGCCGCGGAGCTCGGCGGCACGACAACGGGGCGATCGCGATCTTCAGCAAGAGACGCTTCCGGGGACTCTCCACAGGCGCAAGGCACTTCGCCATACCCTCCGCCTGCTGTGCGGCCGAAGCGGGGAACATAGGAAGCTGAGAGCATCGCGATGAGAGAATCCCAGCTCTACGAAAAACTCGACGCCGCCGGCGTGCGCTGCGGGGTCTGCCCGCATCGGTGCAGGATCGCGCCCGGCAAGACCGGAATCTGCCGTCAGAGAAAGAACGTTGACGGCGCGTTGTTCCTTCTGAACTACGCTCACGTCAGCTCGATCTGCCTCGATCCCATCGAAAAGAAGCCTCTCTACCACTTTTTCCCCGGCTCGGACATCATGTCGGCAGGCTCCGTGGGCTGCAATTTCGCCTGCCCCTTCTGCCAGAACTACAGCATCTCACAGGTGAATTCACATACGCATGAGGTGACCCCGCAGCAACTCGTCGATGCCGCAAACAGGGAGAAGTCCATCGGCATCGCGTACACGTATAACGAACCGCTGATCTGGCTTGAATACGTTCTGGACACGGCCAGGCTTGCGAGAGACGCCGGGCTCAAGAACTTGCTGGTCACCAACGGGTACACGACGCCCGAGGCTTATGCAAAGCTGGCGGCATATGTCGATGCCCTCAACGTCGACATCAAGAGCATCGATGACGCTTTCTACAAGCGACTCTGCAAGGCCAGTCTCAAGCCCGTCCTGGACCTGTGCGTCGAGGCGCACAAGACCGCTCACGTCGAGATCACGAATCTCGTCATCCCCGGCGAGAACGACTCCGACGGGAATTTCGCGGAGCTTGCAAAGTGGATCCGGCAGAATCTGGGGCACGACACGCCTCTCCATTTTTCAGCGTACTACCCCACCTACAAGATGACGAATCCTCCGACACAGGCCGCGACACTGATCCGCGCGCGCAAGATTGCGAAAGACCACCTCGATTTCGTCTATGTCGGCAACGTCTCGGTCCCTGAGGGAAACAACACGAACTGCCGCAAATGCGGGAGCCTCCTCGTTGAGCGAAGGGGTTACTCCGTCAAGCTGCGCGCCCTTGACGAGGCCGGCAAGTGCGGCCAGTGCGGGGAAGACAACAGGTTCGTCGCCAGGTAGCGCGTGCTGCGCCCGAACGGTCACGAAATTCCCTGTATACCGGGGAACCCAACTGCCGATAATAATTTAGTGACAGCCCGCGATATTGTCATTCTGCCGGAC
>JAVHLO010000602.1 GCA_031082105.1 Planctomycetota bacterium | reverse complement strand
GCAAGAGGACGAGACTGGATTCCGACAGTCTGGGTCGCGTCATCGATCCACTGGATTCCCGCTTACGCGGGAATGACAGAATGTCGCACCGTACGCTGGATACGCGGATAATCCCGGCTAGCCCGATCGTCCGCGGACCTTCGCGCGGGCTGACAGTCCGTAGTGGCGTCTTCAGTCGCTCGTCCGACCCGACTCACCGGTTTTCGGTTCACCTCGCAGGGGCGCCATGTTCATCGCACCACGCAGAGAATATTCCGTTCCGTTGCGGACAGGTACGCTGGCCCTCGGCAGCCGAACCGCGATCATGGGCATCGTCAACGTCACGCCCGATTCATTCTCCGACGGAGGCAAGTTCAAGTCGATCGAGACCGCCGTCTCTCACGCCTTGCAGCTTGAGAAGGACGGCGCTGACATCATCGACATCGGCGGCGAATCTACCCGGCCCGGGGCGGAATCGGTCGACGCTCGCGTTGAGATGGACAGGGTGATTCCGGTTATCCGAGAGGTCGCGCGGACAAGCCGGATTCCCATCTCGATCGACACCGCCAAGTCCGCGGTCGCTCGCGCGGCGGTCGAGGCCGGCGCATGCATCGTGAACGACATCACCGCGCTCCGCGGCGACCCCGGGATGGTCCGGGTCATCGCGGACAGCGGCGCGGCCGTTGTCGTGATGCATATGCAGGGCGTGCCGAGGACGATGCAGGTCAACCCCGTCTACACGGACGTCGTGGCCGAGGTGGTCTCCTTCCTCCGGGAGCGGAAAGAGAGCTTCCTGGCGGAGGCAGGGCAGGCCTGCGGCGGCGAGTGCGTCGCGGCCCCGGTCGCGCCGGCCCGGGAAGAGACCGCTCAGCGCGCGTTTTCGTCGCGGGTCGTCGTCGACCCCGGGATCGGGTTCGGCAAGACGACCGCGCATAATCTCGAGATTCTCGCCCGGCTCGACGAATTTGCCGCGATCGGATGCCCGGTGCTGATAGGCACATCGCGCAAGTCGTTCCTGGGGCACGTGCTTGGCCTGCCGGTGGACGACCGTGTGGAGGGGACTGCGGCAAGCGTTGCGGCGGCGATATTCGGCGGGGCGCATATCCTGCGTGTCCACGACGTCCTCCAGATGCGGCGCGTGGCGGACGTCTGCGACGCAATCCGCAGCCGGGTCGAGACTGTGCCGGCAGCATCCTGACGTCGGCGATTTGTCCCTCACGTTCGCGGCACTGATCCCCGCTCGGCGGAAGCCGCGCCGTCCCCGGCGCTCCCAGAGGGCGCCATGCCGCGAGTGTCGGAATGCCTTGACACGGCAAGACGGATTCGTGTATATTACCATGTTTGTGAACGCGCGGCCCATTTTGTACGAGCGCGTCTCGTAGCGGGCCGCGTTCGCCCATGTTTGTTTTTTGCGTGTGTCGATGCCCTCGTCGTTCGGCGAAATCACCCGCGCGGTCGTCGAGATTCTCTTTCTGACGACCATCATCTACCTGGTGATGCGCTTCCTGCGCGGAACCCGGGGCGTCGGCATCTTCCGCGGTTTCGCCGTCGTGCTCGTCGTCACTTTCGTCGCTCTCCTGTGGGTCACCCGCCAGTTCGAGCTTGCCCGGATCCAGTTCATGCTCGAACAGCTCATCCTCCCCACGATAATCGTCTCGCTGATAATAATATTCCAGCCCGAGCTGAGGCGCGCGCTGCTTCGGCTCGGCTACGCGCCCGTCTTCAGGGCCATAACCAAGGAACGGCATACCGTGTTCTCCGAGATCGCAAAGGCCGCAAGAAACCTGTCCTCGGCCCGGGTCGGCGCCCTCATCGCCATCGAGCGCGAGGTGGGGCTGGCCGGGTTCATGGACGACGCGCTGGTGATCGACTCCGTCGTGTCGAGCGACCTCATCGAGGCGATATTCCAGCGGACTGCGGGCACCCACGACGGCGCCGTTGTCATCAGGGCCGACCGCCTCTGCGCCGCTCGATGCATCCTGCCGCTCTCGGAGACCGTCAGCTCAAGTCCGTCCGTGGGCACACGGCACAAGGCGGCATTGGGCATCTCGGAGGAGACCGATGCCGTCGCGGTCATCGTCTCCGAAGAGAGCGGTAAGATGTCCCTGGCCATAAAGGGCAAGCTGGAGGAGCTCTCCGGGCCGGACGAGCTCGAACGGCGGCTGAACGAGA
>JAVHLO010000601.1 GCA_031082105.1 Planctomycetota bacterium | reverse complement strand
ACGGCGAAACTGTCCTCGTATTCCTGGAGGGTCAGCTTGGTGACGACGATCTCAATGGACTGGATCGTATAGGTCGTCGCGTTCTTCAGCAGGTTGTTCAACAGGCCGATCTGCCGGGCGGAAAGGTCCTGGGAGATGAACTGGCTGACGATGTCGAGATTCGCCCCGTGCTGGAGCAGCCATGAGGCGGCCTGGAGGTCGGCGCCGGTCGTGGATGCATGCAGGAAGTTTCCCGTATCCTCGTAAATGCCGAGGGCAAGAAGGGTGGCGAGTTCTACACCCCGCGCTGCGTGGTCAAGCTCCTGGTCGAAATGCTCGAACCCTACCGCGGCCGCGTCTATGATCCTTGTTGCGGCTCCTCGGGCATGTTTGTGCAGTCGATCGAGTTCATCCACGCGCATGCCAAAGGGAACGGCAACGGCGGAAGAACTCCCAAAGGTGCGAAACCCGATATCTCGATCTATGGCCAGGAGTCGAACTACACCACCTGGCGGCTCGCGAAGATGAACCTGGCGATCCGCGGCATCGACGGCCAGATCGCGCACGGCGACACCTTCCACAACGACCGCCATGCGGATGTCAAGGCCGACTTCATCCTCGCCAATCCGCCATTCAATATCTCGGACTGGGGTGGCGAGCGGCTTCGCGAAGACAAGCGCTGGAAGTACGGTGTGCCGCCCGCAGGGAATGCGAACTTCGCGTGGGTACAACACATGGTGTACCATCTCGCGCCCGCCGGTGTCGCCGGCTTCGTGCTCGCCAACGGCTCAATGTCGTCGAACCAATCGGGCGAGGGGGAGATCCGGAAGAACCTGATCGAGGCGGACCTTGTGGACTGCATGGTGGCGCTGCCCGGGCAGCTCTTCTACTCGACGCAGATCCCCGCGTGCCTCTGGTTCCTCGCGCGCGACAAGAAGGGTTCCCTTGTCTCGCGGGCGGGAGAGGGACCTGGAGTGAGGGTACGCGATCGCCGTGGCCACGTGCTCTTCATCGACGCCCGCAAGCTCGGCCGCATGGTGGACCGTACGCATCGCGAGTTGACCGGCGAGGACATCGCCCGCATCGCGGACACCTACCATGCATGGCGCGGCGAGAGGGGAACCGGCAAGTACACCGACGTCCTCGGCTTCTGCAAAAGTGCGCTACTTGACGAGGTGCGAAAGCACGGCCATGTGCTTACACCGGGCCGCTACGTCGGCGCGGAGGCGGTGGAAGACGATGGTGAGCCGTTCGAGGAAAAAATGAAGCGGCTCACCGCCACACTCAAAGAACAGTGCGCCGAGGCGGCCAAACTCGACAAGGCCATCTGGGCAAACTTGAAGGAGCTGGGGTATTCGAAGTGAGACCGTCGAACTTGAAATTCCATCTTGGAATATCAAGATGAGTAGCTTGACTGCGCAAGAATCCGGGAGGACAAGACTCGCGCAGGCCGCGCGAGAGCTGAACGGACACAGAAAGCCGAGCGCATGATTTTCTTGCATTCTGACGAAGATAATGGTATGAATTGTATGGAAATCTTGCATGCCGGCGTTGTCCCTACTTCGGAGAGGCAGCATGAATGACTTGTCGAAAACCCTTGCCCGGCGTATTCAAGAAGCAAGACTGCGGCTTGGCTGGTCACAGGGCAAGCTTGCAGAAGCGCTGAGCTTCCCGACTCACCAGGTCATGTCTGCCATCGAGAAAGGAAGCCGTGAAGTGAAGGCCTGGGAATTGGCCAAGCTGGCAAAGGCGCTTTGTGTGCCGGTTTCCGAGCTGCTTTGCACGGAGGAGCCGGCGCCTCGCCCTGTGGTCGTCTGGCGGGGAGTGCCCACAGAAGCCAGAAAGACGCTAGAAGCGCGCTTCCTGCAGAAGTGCGAAGAGTATGCCTTGCTTGAACAGTTGTGTGACACGCACCCGCCCGCAAAACTCCCTCGATACCAAGGTTGCCTCAGCACGATGACCTATGCTGACGCGGAGGCGCTTGCCGTCCAGGCGGCGAAGATTCTTGAACTTGGCGCTCATCCGGCAGAGAGTCTCGTAGGCGTTCTGGAGAACGACTGTGGAGTCAAAATCTGGTTCGAGGATCTGAAAAAAGACGGGTCCGCAGCATCCACTCTCTCCGAACAGTCATTCGGCCTCTGCGGCGTTCATCAGAACGGCCGGGCCGAATGAC
>JAVHLO010000600.1 GCA_031082105.1 Planctomycetota bacterium | reverse complement strand
AGAACACCTATCGCGACGAACGAACAGAAGAGATGCGAACCGCCAAAACTGATGAAGGGTAGAGATATGCCCTTCGTCGGAATTGCCGCGCTCGCCACCGCAATGTTAAATGCCGCCTGGCAGGCCGTCCACAGCCCGATCCCGAACGCCACCACTCGCGCAAACGGGTCGCGCGTGCCAAGCGCCACCTTCGTAGCATACCAGAAGAGGAGCACGAACAGAAGTATAACGGCAATCGCGCCGGCAAAACCGAGTTCCTCCCCAATCACTGAGAAGATGAAATCCGTGTGCTCCTCGGGAAGGAACAGCAGCTTCTGTCGCGACATCCCCAGCCCGACGCCGAAGTCGCCACCGCTCCCAAGCGCGATCAGGGACTGTTTTATCTGGTGACCCTTTCCAAGCGGGTCAAGGTCGGGATTGAGAAAAGTCGTGATGCGGTCGCGCGCGTGAGGAAAGAACGTCATCAGCGCGAAGTAGCCGCAAGGGACGGCCAGCGCGACGGACGGCAGGATGAAGGCGAGCCGGCCCCCGCCAATGACGAACAGCGAACAGCCCATCAAACCGATGAAGAAGGCGGTGCCGATGTCCGGCTCCAGCAGCACGAGCCCGCATGTCATACCCAGCACCACCATCGCCAGCACGAAACCCGAGAAGAACCGCCGCACGCGTTTCGGGTCGCGCGCACAGAACCAGCCCATGAATATGACCACGGCCAGTTTCGTCATTTCCGACGGCTGGAAACCCAGGGCGCCGAACCTCAGCCACCGCCGCGCGCCGCCCACCTGCGTCCCAACCCCGGGGACCAGGACCACACACAGCAGCACCATGCATACCGCCAAGAACGGGATCGCCACCCTGCGCCAGAAACGGAAGTCGATCTGCGACGCGAGAAACAGGCCAAGAAGCGATATCATCAGCCAGACGATCTGCTTGCGGAGGAAGAAATAGCCGTCGGGGAATTTGTTCGAGTTCTCCGCCGCAATGAAGCTGGCGCTGTATATCATGACGATGCCGAAGACGGCGAGGGTCAATGCCAGCACCAGTATCATGTTGCGGGAGGTCATCATCCCTGTCGGGCTCCTGTCGAAGTCGGAACGCGGAAGTCGGAACGCGGAGCTTGATGACGGCAGGACGGACCGGTCGACACCGCCGCCGTGCCGGAGTTCCGAACTCCGACTTCCGCGGTTCGTATTCCCACAGTCTATCTTTCGGCGAATCGCACGGGCCAACTGAACTGCTGTACGCACGCGTCCGGGCCGCGCGACTTGCTTGCATTCTCAAACCCTTTGTGCTATTATCCGCTTAATTACGCGGGAGTGGAAGGGCTCCTGGTGGGCCCCCTGGACTTCAAATCCAGCGCTCCGGTCACAAGCTGGAGGGTGGGTTCGATTCCCATGCACTCCCGCCATTTTCATTTTCCGCTGTGCCGCAGTCGGGGCGCAGGAGATGAAAATACGATCTGTGCGCTCAAGGACGGGATAACCAGCCGGGATTGTTCGCGTATCCGGGGAAAAGCCCGACAGATTGTCATTCCGAGCCGCAGCGAGGAATCTCCAATACCCCGGACTCAATGTCTCGCTGAAATCCGGTCTCCAGTGTGTTGGCGATTCCTCGCTGCGGCTCGGAATGACATGGCCACGTTTCTTCATGAATGAACAGGCCAGTAGTGGGGGAATGCAGATGCCAGGCAGGCGCGACGCCAATTGCAGGGGCAAAGGCCATTTCCGCAACCGCGGCGTCGCGCTCGTGCTCGCGCTGCTCGTCTTGACCGTCCTCACGATACTCGCCGTCCAGATCAGCTTCACGACTAACGTCGAAGTCCAGATCTCGCAGAACTACCGAGAAGGGCTTCAATGCTACTACGCCGTCCGGGCCGGGCTCACCTACGCGAAGGTTTTTCTCATGCTCGATTCGCGCGCCGATACGAAGCGCGGGACGATCTACGACGCGCTGACCGAGACCTGGGCCCAGCAGGTCGGCGCGGTCGAGGTCGGTGATGCCCAGGTGAACATCAAACTGGAGGACGAGGAGAGGCGGTTCAACCTCGCGCGGCTGGTCGACGGCCAGGGGAACGCGGTCCCATCGGTCAAGGAGGCATTCCAGCGCCTCCTCGATGCGCTCGGCGTCGAGGACGACACCGTGGTCGATAGGATTGTCG
>JAVHLO010000005.1:4163-25962 GCA_031082105.1 Planctomycetota bacterium | reverse complement strand
CGCGATCCATCAGAACAGCAAGCGCAGGCGCAACCGGTTCGTGCCCTTGAACTGCGCGGCGCTCTCCGAGGGGATACTCGAGAGCGAACTCTTCGGCCACGAGAAGGGCTCGTTCACCGGCGCGAGCTACCAGCGCAAGGGCCGGTTCGAATTCGCCGACAGGGGAACCCTGTTCCTCGACGAGATCGGCGACATGCCGTTGACGACCCAGATGAAGCTCCTGCGGGTGATCGAGCACGGCGAGGTGTTGCGCGTGGGCTCGAACGTGCCGATCAAAGTGGATGTCCGGCTCCTTGCGGCCACCAACAAGAACCTCAGCGAGCTGGTCGAGGAGAAGAAGTTCCGCGACGACCTGTTCTATCGGCTCAAGGTGATAACGATAGACCTGCCCGCGCTGAGAGATCGGCTTGACGATATTCCGCTGCTCGTGAACACGTTCATCGGCGAATTCGCCGGGCGACACAGTAAGAACGTGACGTCGCTCGACAAGGAGGCGCTCGATGTCCTCTACTCCTACCCGTGGCCCGGGAACGTGCGCGAGCTGCGCAACTGTGTCGAGGCGATGGTCGTCATGGCCAAGGGAACGACGATCGCGAAGGACGACATCCCGGATTATGTGAGCCAGCGTGTGGGTCTCGAGGAGACACTGATGCCGGCGGTGTCCGGGCTGTCGATGGAGAGCGTGGAAAAAGAGCTGATGAAACGTACGCTCGCGCAGGCGAAAGGCAACCGTGAAGAGGCGGCGAAGAGGCTTGGAATCTCGGAAAGGACGCTGTATCGCAAACTGAAACAGTACGGTCTTGAGTAGCGTGCGCGCGTTCGTGCGTGCACGCGCGCGCGTGCGAGGGAGAGGCTCCCGCCGAGCCGGCATTGCAGCACAGGTAACTCGCTTGTGTCCGCGGAACGGAATGGGCGCAAAGCGGTTCGGGGGCGAATCAACTCAAGCCCCCGCCCCGGCCTGCACTTTGTACGAGCTCGGGCCGAGCTGCCTCAGCTCCTCGGTCATGTCGCGCACGACCTGCGCAAACTTGCCGCCCTCCGCCGATGAGACCCATTCCAGCCGGAACCGCTGGGGTTCCAGACCGAAATCCTCGAGCATCAGCGTGACACTGTCCGCGCGGGCCTTCGCCTTCTTATTACCATCCTGGTAATGACATTCGCCGATATGTCAGCCGGCGACGAGCACGCCATCGGCGCCTTTCGTCAACGCCTCGATGATCATGTTCGAGTGCACCATCCCGGAACACATCACGCGGACGATGACGACGTTCGCCGGGTATTGGATGCGCGCGGTGCCGGCCAAATCTGCGCCGGCATAGGAACACCAGTTGCAGCAGAAGGCGATGATCAGGGGCTCGAATGCGCTCTCTTCAGTCATGGCGGTCTCCAACACTTTGCTCCCTCTCCCTCTGGGAGATGGCGGGGGTGAGGGATGAACGGTTGTCCCAGACCAGGGATCGTTGCGGTGACCTTCTCTACCGCGGATCGGCCTGCTATTGACTCCGAATCCTGGGCGTTTGGAAAACCCTCACCCTAACCCTCTCCCAGGGGGAGGGGGGATGAAATTCACTCCTCCGCCAGCGCGGCGAGCACCATTGCGCTAAGCTGGTCGAGCTTGAAATGCTTCACGACCACGCCCTTCTTGGGGCAGGTCGCCTGGCACGTCCCGCAGCCCTGGCACTTGGAGTCGTCTATCTCGACGGTCTTCTTGACGGATCCCGCCTGCATGTACTCCACCAGCGTGATGGCCTTATAGGGGCAGGGGTCGACGCAGTACGCGCAGCCGTCGCAGTTGGCGTCAATTACCTCCGAGATGACCGGGTCGAGCTGGATCTGTGTCTTCGACAGGAGCGTCGCCGCGCGCGACGCCGCAGCGTTGGCCTGTTTTATGCTCTCGTCGACAGTCTTGGGCGAATGCGCCATGCCGCAGATGTAGACGCCGTCGGTTGCGGCATCGACAGGCCGGAGTTTCACGTGCGCTTCGAGGAAGAAATGGTCCTCATTGAGCGGGACATGCAGCGCGTGCGAGAGGTCCAGGTTCGACTCTTCCGGCGCCACTATGGCTGCGGCGAGGACGACGGCATCTGTCTTTATATGCAACGGTTCTCCGAGGACATGATCGAACGTCTTCACAAGCAGCCCGTCGCCGACGGCCTCGACCACGGGTTTCTGCGTCTCGTCGTAGCGCAGGAACGTGATCCCCTGCGCGCGCGCCCGGCGATAGAGGAGTTCCGCGAAACCGTACGTGCGGATATCGCGGTACAAGACATAGATGTCCATTGCGGGGTTCAGCTCTTTCAGGCGGAGCGCGTTCTTGATCGCCTGCGTGCAACAGACACGGCTGCAATACATCCGGCCCTGCTGCCGGGAACCGACGCACTGGATCATGACAACAGACTTCATGGTCTCCAGCGCGGGGACGTCCAGCGGGGCGCCGGGCAATTCCCCGCCCGGCTCGGGCAGCCGCTGTTCGAGATCGAGTTGGGTGATCACGCGCGGATGCTGACCGTACAGATATTCGGCCGGCTTGAGTTCCGACGCGCCGCTTGCGACGACGACGGCGCCGCACTCGAGACGAAGGATGTCCTTGCGGGGGACGACCATGTAGCCGACCTTGAAGTTGCCGCGGAACCCGGCGACCTCGACGACGGTCGCCTGGGTGATGACCGTGATCTTCGGGTGGTTCTTGACACGGTCGATGAGGCCGACAAGGAACTCACGCACGTCTGCGCCGTCATGGGTTCTGGAGAGGAGCCGGGCATTGCCGCCGAGTTCCGCCTCTTTCTCGATGAGGAACACGGGGAACCCCTGTTCCACGAGGTTGAGCGCGGCTGTCATTCCGGCGATGCCGCCGCCGACGACGAGCGCTGAGGCCGTCACGCCGACGCTTGCGCCCGCGAGCGACTCGAGCATCGACGCCTTGGCCACGGCCATCCGAACGAGCCGCTTTGCCTTTTTCGTGGCCAGCTTCGGCTGGGTCTGGTGTACCCACGAGCACTGATCGCGGATGTTCGCCATCTCGAACAGGTAGGGGTTCAGCCCGGCCTGGCGCACGGTCTCACGGAATATCGGCTCGTGCGTGCGCGGCGAACACGAAGCGACGATGACCCTGTTCAGGGAGTGCTCGATGATCATCTCCTTGATATGCCGTTGCGCGTCCTGCGAGCAGGTATAGAGGTTCTGCTCGGTGAAGGCGACGCCGGGCAGGGTCTTCGCGTATTCCCTGACGGCGGTCACGTCGACCGTGTTGGCGATATTTATGCCGCAATGGCAGACGAAGACACCGATGCGGAGCGCTTCTGCGCGCACGTCTCTTTCCGGCGGGTACTCGACCTTTGTGATCATGGTACCGCGCGCGGGCGCGAGCAACCGGGCAGCGTCGGCCGCCGCCGCGGACGCCTCGGTTACGGACTCGGGGATATCCTTCGGCCCGCTGAACGCGCCGCAGGCGAAGATGCCGCCCCGCGCGGTGTCCACGGGTCTCAGCGTGCCGGGCTGGACGAACCCGTATTCGTTCACCGGGATCCGGAGCCGGTTTGCCAGGTCGACGGCCTGTTTCGAGGCCCTGAACCCGTGTGAGAGGACGACCATATCGAAATCCTCGCCGGCCGGGGCGCCGGACGCGTCGAGATACTTGACCGACAGCTCGCCCGTACCGTTCTTGGGCTCGACCTTGAACACCTTCGACCGGACGAAACGAACACCGGCCTTCTCCTGGGCACGCAGAAAGTACTTGTCGAAGTCCTTCCCGTGCGCGCGGATGTCCATGTAGAAGACCGCGCAGTCAAGCGGGTCGGCGCTGTGTTCTTTCGCGATCATCGCCTCTTTGATGGCGTACATGCAGCAGACGGACGAGCAATAGCCCGCGTGCTCGCGCTCGTCGCGCGATCCGACACATTGCAGGAAGGCGATCTTCTTTGGGTGCCCCCGGTCGGAGGGACGCAGCAGGTGGCCCCTGTACGGGCCGGAGGCGCTCAGGATGCGCTCGAACTGGAGGCTCGTGACCACGTTCGGATGCCGGCCGTAGGAGTAGTCGAAGAGCTCGACCGGGTTGAAGACCTCGTAACCCGGCGCGAGGATAACGCTGCCGACATCGAGCGAAATTTCGCGCGGCGCATCGGCGTAGGTGACCGCCTTGGCGAGACAGACCCGCTCGCAGAGCCCGCAGCCGATGCAGGCCTCGGTGTCGATGCGGTAGACGAGCGGGACCGCCTGCGCGTACTGGACGTAGATCGCCTTGCGTCGGGCCAGCCCTTCGTTGTAGGTGTCCGGCATCGAGATGGGGCAGTGCTTGGCGCATTCGCCGCAACCTGTGCACTTGGCGGGGTCGATGTACCGGGGCTTGAGCAACACGGATGCCTTGAACCGGCCCGGCTCGCCCTCGACGCCGAGCAGGCTGGAATTGGTCATCAGCTTGATGTTTGGATGCCGACCGGCAGCCACGAGCTTCGGCGAGATAACTCACATCGCGCAATCGTTGGTCGGGAACGTCTTGTCGAGTTGCGCCATGATCCCGCCGATACTCGGCAGCTCATCGAGCAGGTACACGAGGTACCCGCCATCCGCGAGGTCGAGCGACGACTGAATTCCGGTAATTCCGCCGCCGACCACCAGCACCGAGCCGATCGGCATCTTCGACTTGTCCGCGTTTCCGTTCACTAAGGCCTCCTGGGATTCTGGAATTTAGATTTTGGATTTTTGATTGACCGTTCTTCAATCCAGAATCTAAAAACTCTGGCCCCCGGGCTAAATCTTCGTATACCTCGCATACTCCTCGTGGCCCGCGACCGGGGCGATCCTGCCTGCCTGTTCGAGCGCGACGAGGTACTCGCCGACGGCGGGCTCCTTCAGTCCCGAAAGCGCGGCCAGTTCCGGCACGCTCGCCGGGGCCTTTTCGAGCGCCACGGCGATGAGGTTCTTGTTGAACTCGTCTTCAAGCGCGCCGAGGACCGCCGCGTCGAACCGCTCCTGGTCCAGCTTATCGCCGAAGACATTGCCTTCTTCGACGAGTTTCTTCTCGTTGCCGATGAGCCACCGGACCTTCTCTTCCTCGAGGGCGCGTTTCATGGCAAGGAGTCGAAGGCGCGTGCCGTCGTCTTTCTGCATGGGTCCGAGCGCCTTCACCTGGCCGGCGTACTCTTCAACCAGCTTCGAGAACTTGGTCGCCTCGGCGGACGAAATCCACTCCACGCGGAGCCGCTCGGGCGGCAGACCGTTTTTCTTGATGAATGCCTGCAGGATGCGCATCCGGCGCCGCGCGGCGAGGTTGCCGGAGGAATAGTGGCAATCGCCGATCCTGCACCCGACGACGAGCACGGCATCGAATTCGTTGGCCAACGCCCAGACAACGAATGCGGGGTCGACGCGGCCGGTGCACATCACGCGGATGATGCGGATCACCGTCGGATATTGGAACCTCGACACACCTGCGAGGTCTGCCGCGCTGTAGCCTCACCAGTTGCAGAGGAGCGCCAGGATTCTCGGTTCGAAATCGGTCATGAACTCAGCCGTATCCACAAAACAGGAAGCCGGGGATTTTAGAATTCAGATTTTGGATTTTGGATTGAGAAATGGTCAATCCAAATTCCAAAACCTGAAATCCAAAATCGAGAATCCAGAATAGTCATTTGTCTGTTCCCACCAATGCGCAGATCTGCGCCTCGATCTGGCCGTCGGTGAAATGGCTCATCCTTATCGCCTTCTGCGGGCAACTCGCACCGCATGTCCCGCACCCCTTGCAGGAAGCGCGGATGGTCTCGGCTTTCTTCCCTTTCGGGGTGTCGGTCAAATGGATGCCTACATAGGAACAGACGGTCTCGCACAGCCCGCAGCCGATGCACCTGTTCTGGTCGACCTGGGAGACTATGGGCTCGACCTTGACGTGCCCCTGGGACAGCGGGATGGAGGCCCTTGCGGCGGCGGCGAGCGCCTGGGACACGCTCTCACCTATGTCGGAGGGCCAGCGCGCGCACCCGCACAGGAAGATACCGTCCGTGGCGAAATCCACGGGGCGCAGTTTCGCGTGAGCTTCCAGGAAGAACCCGTTCTCGTCCACGGGCACCTTGAGCGCCTTCGAAAGCTCATCGAACCCAGCCTGCGGGATGAGCGGGGTGGCCAGGGCCAGCAGGTCGAACGGGATGGGCACGTCTTCGCCGAGCAGTTCGTCGTGCACGATCACCTTATCGCTGCTCACCACAGGCGGTTTCGACAGGTTGTACCGGATGAAGCTGACGCCCAGCTCCCTGGCGCGCCGGTAGTCCTCCTCGTAGAGCGTACCGTAGGTCTGAATGTCCCGGTAGAGCACGAAGACCGCCGTCTCCGGCTGCGCCTCACGGATGAGGATGGCGTTCTTTATGGCCGTCATGCAGCAAACGCGCGAGCAGTATTCCCGCCCGGGCACGCGCGCGCCGACGCACTGGATCATCACGATGCTGTCGGCGTCGAGACGGCCCTGTTTCAGGAGGAGTTCGAGCTCGCCCTGGGTGACGATATTCCTTCCGTTGTACTGGAACAACCCCTCCGGGGTGAGCAGCCTCGCGCCCGTGGCGACCACGATCACGCCGACGGTATCCTCGATCCGTTTTCCCTCGCTGTCGATGGTCACCTTATAGTTGCCGACGAACCCGCTGACCTCCACCAGTCTGGCGGACGTCAGCACCTGCACGCGGGGCATTTTCTGAACGGCGCGGATGTTCTTTCCGATCAGATCGCCGGCGCTGCCCATCGTCGGGTAGAGCTTGTGCACGTTCTTGAGTATTCCGCCGAGCTCCTTCTCGCGCTCGACCAGGATGACCTGGAACCCGCGCCTGGCGATGCTCATTGTGGCGGTGATCCCCGATATTCCGCCGCCGATGATGAGCGCCTTGCCGGCGACACCAACGGTAATGTCCTCCTGTGGCTCGAGGAGCGCCGCGCGGGCCACGCCCATCTGGATGAGTTCTTTGGCCTTCCGGGTGGCGCCTTCGCGCTGTTGCATGTGTACCCAGGAACACTGGTCGCGGATATTGACGAACTCGAACAGGAACGGGTTCAAGCCGGCCTCGCGGCAGGCCGACCTGAAGAGCGGCTCGTGCGTGCGGGGCGAACATGATGCGACCACGACACGGTTCAATTTCTGCGCGGCTATCGCGGTCTTTATCTCGCGGAGCCCCGTCTCGGAACAGGTATAGAGGTTCCTCTGCGTGAAGGCGACATTGGGCAGCGCCCTGGCGTGGTTCTCGATCGCCTCGATATCCACGAAGCCGGCGATATTCGCGCCGCAATGGCAGACGAAGACGCCGATACGCGGAGCGCCCGGGTCCGGGGCCGCTTCCTTTTGAGTTACTTCATCAGGCACCGCAGTATTTTCCGAATCGATAGTCTGGATTCCCGCTTACGCGGGAATGACATGGTCGCTCGCGGGGAGGACGCGTCCGGCCGCGGCGACGACAGGCCGAACCGCCTCCGACGATCCACGCCACATCTATGTTGTCGATATCGCGTGCGCCGGGGATGCGGGGGCGGTCGATCCGACCGATTCCGCGGCGCGGGCGGCCGCGGCGCTCGCGTGCGCCACGCTCTCGGCAATGTCGCGCGGACCGGCGACGCAGCCGGCGATGAATACCCCCGGCCTGGTGCTGTCCGTCGGCGAAAAACAGTCGGCCGCAAGGAACCCGAACTTATCCAGCTCGATGCCGAGTATCTTCGCAAGTTGCTTCGTGCCGGGCGCGGGGACGACGGCGTTGGCCAGCACGACCATGTCGACCTTGAGCCGCTTGACGCGCCGCAACTTCGTATCCTCATACCACAGGACCGGGCTGTGCGAGCGGTCCTCTGTCACGCGCGAGACCCGGCCGCGGACAAAATGCACGTCGTAGTTCTGGCGGGACTTCTCGATGTACTGCCAGAACCCTTTGCCCGAGCACCGGGTGTCGGTAAAGAACACGTACGACTCGGAAGTCGGATCGTGCTCCCTTGCGAGCATCGCGTCCTTTGCGGCGTACATGCAACAGACGGTGGAACAGTAGTTGTTGGTGGCGACGTCTCTTGATCCCACACATAGGATATAGGCTATACTGTGCGCGGGTTTTCCATCGGAAAGCCGCCTCAGGTGACCGCCCGTGGGCCCGGAGGCCGAGATCAGCCGCTCGTAGTGGAGCGACGTGATCACGTTCTTGATCCTGCCGAACCCGTACTCGGTTGCCAGGAGCGGATCGTAAATCTCGGATCCCGTGGCGACGACGATCGACGCGGCCTCGAGCTCGACGTCTTCTTCTTTCTGGTCGTGTATGATTGCCTGGGCGAGGCAGACGCGCTCGCACTCGCGGCATTCGCAGCACGGGCCGCAGTTCAGGCAGCGTTTCGCCTCCTCGACCGCCTCTTCCCGCGTGAACCCGAGCTCCACCTCCTTGAAGTTGCCCGCGCGCTTCGCGACCGGCAGGGCGGTCGCCTTCATGCGCGGCTTCGGCGGCACGTCGGGCAGCGGGTCCTTGCGCTCCGCCAGCGGTTTAAGGTCGAGCGGCATGCGGCCCGCCTTCATATCCTGCCCGGACAGGTATCGGTCTATCGAGATCGCCGCCTGGTGCGCGCCGGCGATCGCCTTCACCACCGTGGCGGGGCCGAGCACGGCGTCGCCGCACGCGAACACGCCCTCGCGGCCCGTCACTGCGCTCACCGGGTCCACGGTGATCGTCCCTTGTTTCGCCGTCGCGATCTCGCCCAGGGAGCCGAGCTTCTCCGTCTCGGGCTTCTGGCCTATCGCGGGGATCACCATGTCTACGTCCATTATGTACTCGGACCCCTTTATCGGGATCGGTCTCGGCCGCCCGCTGGCGTCCGGCGCGCCGAGCTCCATCTTCACGCACTTCAGTTGGGCGACCTGGCCGCCCTTGCCGGCGATGATCTCGACCGGGGCCGCCAGCAACTGCAGTTTCACCCCCTCCTTTTCCGCCTCTTCTATCTCGGACTTCTCCGCCGGCATCTCCTGGCGCGAGCGGCGGTAGACGATGGTGATCTCTCCGGCGCCCAGCCGCCATGCGGTGCGCGCGCAGTCTATCGCCGCGTTGCCGCCGCCGATGACGGCCACACGCTTGCCCGCCTTCGCATTGCCGCCGGTGTTCACGTCGCGCAGGAAGTCCGTGGCGGCAACCACCCCGCCGGCCTCTTCGCCGGGGATGTCGAGCTTCAGCGACTTGTGTGCGCCGATCGCGAGCAGTACCGCGCCGTACCCCTGTTTCCTGAGGTCGTCGAGCGTCCTGCCGGGCGCGCCGACGGGCGAATCGAGCTCAATCTTCACGCCGAGCTCGGTGATGTACTTTATCTCCGCTGCCAGGATATCCCTGGGGAGCCGGTACTCCGGGATACCGACGGTGAGCATGCCGCCTGCGACGCCGAGCGCTTCAAAGATGGTGACGTCGTAGCCGAGCAGGGCCAACTGGTAGGCCGCGGTGAGTCCGCCCGGGCCGGACCCGACGACGGCGACTTTCTTCTCTTTCTTCGGCGGCAGCTCAGGTTTCGGGAGCGCCTTGGCCTTCAGCTCGTAGTCCGCGATGAACCGCTTGAGTCCGCGGATGTCGATGGCCTCCTCGATCTCCTTGCGCCTGCACTCTTCCATACACGGCGCGGTGCAGACGCGGCCGCAAACGAGCGGGAGCGGATTCTTCTTCTTCTCGACGGCGAGCGCCTCGGCGAACTTCTCTTCCGCGATGAGCGAGACGTAGCCGCGCGCATCGACCATGGCGGGGCAGGCGCGCACGCATCGGGCGACGCCGTTCTTCTCGATGGCCCACGCCGCGGGCACCGCCTGGGCGAAGTACTTGTAGACGGCCTTTCTCCTGGAGAGGCCGACGTCGAACTGGTTGACCGTCTCCGTCGGGCAGACCTTGGCGCAGTCGCCGCAGGAGGTGCACTTCTTCTCGTCGACGTAGCGCGGCTTCTTGACCAGCTTCAGGCGAAACTCGCCCGCCTGGCCGCTCAGCCCGACAACCTCGTGACAGGTGAGGATCTTTATCCTCGGGTGCCGGGCACAGTCGGCCATCTTCGGGGCGAGAATTCAGAGCGCACAGTCGTTCGTCGGGTACACCTTGTCGAGCTGGGACATCTTTCCGCCGAGGCTGGGTTTCTTCTCCACCAGCACGACGTTCATCTCCATCTCGGCAAGGTCCAGACCCGCCTGAATACCGGCAATTCCTCCGCCGATGACGACCACGTCCGTTTTCATCGGCCCATCTCCAAAATGTGTCCCGGCCTCTCCTTCGGCGAAAGGCCGGACACGTAGCAAAGGAGATTCCGAACCGAGTTCGGAATGACAAGCTGTCAGCGCTTCTTCCCTGATTAGCGGACAGAGCTGCGCAGTTCCGTCGCGATGCGCGTACTACGCCTGCTCCATCGCCTGGACTATGATTTCCGTGTAGTCCTGGATCTTCATCTTGGTCTTGAGGTCCTTGGCGGCGCAGCTCAGGTGTATCTGGCATTTCGGGCAGGCCGTCAGGAGCGTTGACGCGCCGGTATCCACGGCCTGGCCGAGCCGGTACTTCTGCAACTGCTTCGTGTAGCTGGAGCAGCTCACCCAGTGAGTTGATCCGCAGCAGATCGATTCTTTACGGATTTCCTCCATGCACTGGAGGTCGAGCCCCTTGACGCTCTTCAACACGCGTCGCGGCTCGTCATATATCGCGAGGAGCCTTCCAAGCCTGCACGGGTCCTGGAAGGTGAACTTGCCCTCCAGCCTTCCCAGCTTCAGTTCGCCCTTCTTGATCTTCTCGTCGAGCAACTGCATCATGTGTACGGTCTCGACCTCGACGGTCTTGAAGAACTGGGGATAGAGGATCTTATAGGTATAGAAGCACTCGGGGCACGAGAAGATGATCCGCTTCACTCCGGTCTTTTGGATGTTTTCCAGGTTGAGCGCGGCGAGCTTCTTGAAGCCCTCGATGTTCCCGGTCCAGTAGAGGTCATGCCCGCAGCAGACCTCGCCCTCGTAGACGCTCGGCTTGATGCCCAGGGCGTTGAGGATCTTCAGCGTATTGCGCGCCATGGCGAGCGGGTGCGCCCCCGTCTCGGTGAATATGGGCTCGAAATACGGCAGGCAGCCGACGTAGTACATGGTGTCGCTCTTCTCGTCGACCTGGGCGGAGCTATCGACCCAGTCCAGGCGGTTCTGTTTGAGGCCGAGCGCCTGGAATTCCATCATCGCGTGCATCACGCCGCCGTGGGTGGGAGTGCCGGTCTTGCCGAGCTTGATCGCTTCCGAGCGCAGCCACACGATGAACTTCGCGAAATCAACGCCGGCCGGGCAATGGTAGTGGCAGGTCTCGCAGGTCAGGCAGTACCAGACCTCGTCCATCGAGAGCAGTTTCAGTGGCTGCTTGTGGCTGAAGTAGCTGACGAAGAAGTTCTTCATTGCGAGCCGCGGCGAGACCTGCGGGTTGAAGCGTGCCATGAGACACCCACCGGTGCACTTGCCGCATTCGATGCACTGGTATACTCCGGTCTCGCGCACGAGTTCTTTGAGGTCGGAACTCTCGGCGGGACCGGTCTCCTGGGCCTTGATCTGTTCGGGGGAGAGAAGCGGCCCCAGCTTGCGCACCTTCTCGGTGAACTCCGTCATGATAGTCGCGAACCGCTGTCCTTCGGAGGCCGAGATCCATTCAAGCCGCAGCCGTTCCGGTTCGACGCCCAGTACCCTGAGCACTTCAGCGAGTTTCTTGAACATGGTCTCGGCCTTGACGTTGCCGTCCTGGTAGTGGCAATCGCCGATATGACATCCGGTGATGATGACGCCGTCGGCGCCCTTCTTGAACGCCTCAAGGACGAATATCGGCGACACGCGTCCCGAGCACATCACGCGGATGAGCTTCACATTCGGCGGGTACTGCAACCGGGACACGCCTGCGAGGTCAGCGCCGGCATAGGAGCACCAGTTGCAGGCGAAGGCGAGGATCGAAGGCTCAAACACGGTCGCCGGCGCCTTCTCCTCTGCCTTCTCCGCTTTCCTGGGCTGCTTCGTGACTGTGGACACGGGAAGCTCCTAAAAAGACAGATCCCGTACAGGTGGCCTGTTACTCCCGCGGAAGCGGGAGTCCAGTCCGCTTTTTGTCCTCTGGATTCCCGCTTACGCGGGAATGACACAGCTAACAGCGCAGAGCGCTAGAACGCCTTGCCGATCATCGCCATGATCAGCGTATTGTCGTAGTGTTTCATTCCTATTGCGCCCGTGGGGCACAGGACCGAGCAGGCCCCGCAGCCCTTGCACAGCACGGGGTTGACCTTTGAGACCGTTCTCTGGTAGCCGTGCACGGTCTCTTCCACGGTCGTGATAGCCGAGTACGGGCAGCTCTCCACACAGCGCCGGCAATCGCGGCACACGTTCGGATTAACCTCGGCGTAGAGCGGCTCGGCGTAGACCTTTCCCTTGCGAAGCGGGATGAGCGCCCTGGCGGCGGAGCCGCGCCCCTGGTAGACGGCGTCGCCGATGTCGCACGGCCAGCGGGCGCAGCCGCACAGGTAGACCCCGTCGGTCGCGAACTCGACGGGCCGCAGTTTCGCATGCGCTTCCAGATAGAACCCGTTTGCGTCGAGCGGGACCTTGAGCATTTTCGAGAGCTCGGTTACTCCCTCGGGCGCGACGAGCGGCGCGGAGAGGACGAGCAGTTCGTACGGGATGCGCACGTTCTTGCCCAGGAGCTCGTCGTAGACCGTGACGCCGCCTTCGTCGACGGCCGGCAGCTTGGCCAGTCCGTACCTGAGGAACCCGACCCCGAGCTCTCTGGCGCGGCGATAATCTTCCTCGTACAGCGTGCCGAACGTCTGGATGTCCCGGTACACGACGAAGATCTCGGTTTCCGGATAAGTCTCGCGGATGAGGATCGCGTTCTTGATGGCGGTCATGCAGCAGATGCGCGAGCAGTACTCGCGCTCGGGGACGCGCGCGCCGACGCACTGGATCATGACGACGCTCCTCGCCGAGAACGAGCCGTCCTTCAGCCGTCGCTCGAGCTCGGTCTGCATCACGACATTCTTGCCGTCGTAGCCGTACATGCCGTTGGGGATCATGATCCGCGCGCCCGTCGCGACGACGATAACGCCGACCGTATCCTCGATCTGCTCGCCGGCGGAATCGATCTGCACCTTGTAGTTTCCGATAAAACCGGAGACGTTAAGCACCTTTGCGCGCGTCATGACCTTGATGAGCGGCGCTTTCTGGAGTTTCTTGACATGTTCATCGACCAGTTCGGAAGCGGCGCCGAGCGTCGGGTAGAGCTTGTTGACGTCTCTGAGGAGACCGCCGAGCTCCTTCTCTCTCTCGACGAGGATGACGGGGATGTTGCTCGCAGCGATGCTGAGGGCTGCGGAGATGCCGGCCACGCCGCCGCCGATGACGAGCGCCTTTCTGGTCACTTCGACGGTGATTTCCTGCCTCGGCTCCAGCAGCGCCACGCGCGCGACACCCATCCGGATCAACTGTTTCGCCTTCTCCGTGGCGCGCACGGGGTCCTGCATGTGCACCCACGAGCACTGCTCGCGGATATTGACGAGCTCAAACAGGTATCGATTGAGCCCCGCTTCCTGGCACGTGCTTTTGAAAAGCGGTTCGTGCGTCCGCGGGGTGCATGACGCGACCAGGACGCGGTTGAGCTTGTGCTCTTTTATGGCCGTCTTTATCTCGCGTAGTCCGGTTTCCGAACAGGTGTAGAGGTTCTTCTGCACAAAGGCGACATCAGGTAGACTGCTTGCGTACTTTGCCGCCTCCTCGACATTCACGAAGCCGGCGATATTCGCGCCGCAGTGGCATATGAAAACGCCGATCCGCGGGGTTTCCTCGTCGGGAGGATCCTGTTTCTTTGTGGCTTGGAGTTGTATGCTCACGTTTATTCTCCGGAATAGTCGGTTCAGAGAACTGCCGGCCGGTCGTCCCGGGAAATCAGCCCCTGTTCCCAATCGCCGGGACGGCCGCTTCGCGAGTCACGGTTTCCGCCGCGCGCGCGGCCGCCGCGCTGGCATGCGCCACCGCTTCGGCAATGTCTCTCGGTCCCCCCACGCAGCCCGCGACGAATATCCCATCCCGGTTCGTGTCGGTCGGAGAGAAGCTGTTCGTCGCGATGAAGCCGAACTTGTCCAGCTCGATACCGAGCATCGCAGCGAGCTTGTCGGTACCGAACGCGGGCACGATCGCATTGGCCAGGATGACCATGTCGGCGGTCAGCGTCTTCGCGCGCCTCTGTTTTGTGTCCTCGTACCACATGACCGGATTGCCGGAGTGGTCCTCTGTTATTCGCGAGACCCGGCCGCGGATGAAATTGACGCCATATTCGCTGCGTGCCTTCTCGAAGTACTGCCAGAACCCCTTGCCGGAACAGCGCGTGTCCGTGTAGAAGACGAAGGATTCCGAGCCGGCGTCATGTTCTCTCGCGAGCATTGCGTCCTTTGCGGCGTACATGCAGCAGAGGGCGGAGCAGTAGTTGTTGCTCGTGATGTCTCTTGACCCGACGCAGAGCACATAGGCGATCTTGTGCGCCGGCTTGCCGTCGGACGGCTTGTTGAGGTGGCCGCCCGAGGGGCCGGACGCGGAGATCAGCCGTTCGTACTGGAGCGAGCTAAGGACGTTCTTTATTCTCCCGAACCCGTACTCCGTT
This sequence comes from Planctomycetota bacterium, assembly GCA_031082105.1. GTDB lineage: Bacteria > Planctomycetota > MHYJ01 > JACQXL01 > JAVHLO01 > JAVHLO01. The sequence continues at coordinate 11,350 of JAVHLO010000005.1, read as the reverse complement.
GCGAGCGACGCGTCGTAGATATCGAAACCGGTGGCGACCACGATGGTGCCCACGCGCGCCTTGACCAGTTGCTCCGTCTGCTTGAAGTCGATTGCGCCGGCGCCGCACTTCTTCTGGCAGACGCCGCATTTCCCCTTGGTCAGCATGAGACAGGCTGTCGGGTCGATGACCGGGATCCTCGGCACGGCCTGGGCGAAGTGGAAGAATATCGACTTCCGCTTTGCGAGCCCGAGGTTGAACTCATCGGGCACCTTGCCGGGACACTTCTCCGTGCACTCCCCGCAGCCGGTGCAGAGCGATTCATTGATGTAGCGCGGCCGCTTCGCGACGGTAACGGTGAAATCGCCTGCGTTACCGGAGACCTCGCGCACCGCGGAGTACGTCAGGCACTCGATGTTTGGATGGTCCGAACACGCGGCCATCTTGGGCGCGAGGATTCATATCGCGCAGTCGTTCGTCGGGAAGACCTTGTCCAACTGGGACATCTTCCCGCCTATGCTAGGGCTCTTCTCGACCTGAATGACCTTGAGGTCCATTGAGGCCAGATCAAGGCTGGCCTGAATTCCGGCGATTCCCCCCCCGATCACTAGCACGTCGGCTTCCATGGGAACAAACCTCCACATGCTTTGGACTGGGGCAAAAATCTCTGGCGCACAGAACACTCGGACAGGCTACTGGGTCAACTGTCCGGCCACGCCACCGGCCATTCTGGCGGCAGTCTCGGCGGCGCGCGCAGCCGCCGCGCTTGCCTGCGCAACGGATTCAGGGATATCCGTCGGGCCGCGACAGTACCCGCATACGAAAATACCCGGAACCGGGGTGTCAGTCGGAGAGAGCGAATCGCTCTCGATAAAATTGTATTCGTCCTGCTGCAATCCCAGTATGCCCGCCAGCTCGGTCGTTCCCTTGCTCGGGATCAGCGTCGTCGCAAGGACCGCCATGTCGACCGTCTTTCTGCCGATCACGCCGGTCTCCGTGTCTTCGTAGCAGATGATCGGGTTCGCCTGCGCGTCCTCTTCAATCTTCAGGACGCGGCCCCTGATGTAGCAGACCGCGTAGAATTCCTCGCTCTTCCGCCGGTACTCCTGGAAGAACTTGCCCACCGCCCTGAAATCCGTGTAGAAGATGTAGGACTGCAGGCCGGGCACGTGCTCTTTCGCCACCATGGCTTCCTTTGTCGAGTGCATGCAGCAGACGGAAGAGCAGTACCTGCTGTAGCGCACGTCCCGGGACGCGACGCACTGGACGAAAGCGATGCTGGCCGGAGTGCGATGATCGCTGCGGCGTATGATGTGCCCGGTGGTCGGGCCCGCCGCGGAGCTCATCCGCTCGAACTCCAGCGCGCTCAGCACGTTCTTGAACTTGCCCTTGCCGAACTCCGGCAGGGTCGTCATGTCGAACGCGTCAAGCCCCGTGGCGACGACGATCGACGCGGCCTCGAGCTCGACGTCTTCTTCTTTCTGGTCGTGTATGATTGCCTGGGCGAGGCAGACGCGCTCGCACTCGCGGCATTCGCAGCACGGGCCGCAGTTCAGGCAGCGTTTCGCCTCCTCGACCGCCTCTTCCCGCGTGAACCCGAGCTCCACCTCCTTGAAGTTGCCCGCGCGCTTCGCGACCGGCAGGGCGGTCGCCTTCATGCGCGGCTTCGGCGGCACGTCGGGCAGCGGGTCCTTGCGCTCCGCCAGCGGTTTAAGGTCGAGCGGCATGCGGCCCGCCTTCATATCCTGCCCGGACAGGTATCGGTCTATCGAGATCGCCGCCTGGTGCGCGCCGGCGATCGCCTTCACCACCGTGGCGGGGCCGAGCACGGCGTCGCCGCACGCGAACACGCCCTCGCGGCCCGTCACTGCGCTCACCGGGTCCACGGTGATCGTCCCTTGTTTCGCCGTCGCGATCTCGCCCAGGGAGCCGAGCTTCTCCGTCTCGGGCTTCTGGCCTATCGCGGGGATCACCATGTCTACGTCCATTATGTACTCGGACCCCTTTATCGGGATCGGTCTCGGCCGCCCGCTGGCGTCCGGCGCGCCGAGCTCCATCTTCACGCACTTCAGTTGGGCGACCTGGCCGCCCTTGCCGGCGATGATCTCGACCGGGGCCGCCAGCAACTGCAGTTTCACCCCCTCCTTTTCCGCCTCTTCTATCTCGGACTTCTCCGCCGGCATCTCCTGGCGCGAGCGGCGGTAGACGATGGTGATCTCTCCGGCGCCCAGCCGCCATGCGGTGCGCGCGCAGTCTATCGCCGCGTTGCCGCCGCCGATGACGGCCACACGCTTGCCCGCCTTCGCATTGCCGCCGGTGTTCACGTCGCGCAGGAAGTCCGTGGCGGCAACCACCCCGCCGGCCTCTTCGCCGGGGATGTCGAGCTTCAGCGACTTGTGTGCGCCGATCGCGAGCAGTACCGCGCCGTACCCCTGTTTCCTGAGGTCGTCGAGCGTCCTGCCGGGCGCGCCGACGGGCGAATCGAGCTCAATCTTCACGCCGAGCTCGGTGATGTACTTTATCTCCGCTGCCAGGATATCCCTGGGGAGCCGGTACTCCGGGATACCGACGGTGAGCATGCCGCCTGCGACGCCGAGCGCTTCAAAGATGGTGACGTCGTAGCCGAGCAGGGCCAACTGGTAGGCCGCGGTGAGTCCGCCCGGGCCGGACCCGACGACGGCGACTTTCTTCTCTTTCTTCGGCGGCAGCTCAGGTTTCGGGAGCGCCTTGGCCTTCAGCTCGTAGTCCGCGATGAACCGCTTGAGTCCGCGGATGTCGATGGCCTCCTCGATCTCCTTGCGCCTGCACTCTTCCATACACGGCGCGGTGCAGACGCGGCCGCAAACGAGCGGGAGCGGATTCTTCTTCTTCTCGACGGCGAGCGCCTCGGCGAACTTCTCTTCCGCGATGAGCGAGACGTAGCCGCGCGCATCGACCATGGCGGGGCAGGCGCGCACGCATCGGGCGACGCCGTTCTTCTCGATGGCCCACGCCGCGGGCACCGCCTGGGCGAAGTACTTGTAGACGGCCTTTCTCCTGGAGAGGCCGACGTCGAACTGGTTGACCGTCTCCGTCGGGCAGACCTTGGCGCAGTCGCCGCAGGAGGTGCACTTCTTCTCGTCGACGTAGCGCGGCTTCTTGACCAGCTTCAGGCGAAACTCGCCCGCCTGGCCGCTCAGCCCGACAACCTCGTGACAGGTGAGGATCTTTATCCTCGGGTGCCGAGACACGTCGGCGATCTTCGGGGAGAGAATTCAGAGCGCGCAGTCGTTCGTCGGGAAGGTCTTATCCAACTGGGCCATCCGACCGCCCACGGTCGGGCTGCGGTCGACCAGGAAGACATTGACCCCCATCTCGGCGAGGTCGAGCGACGCCTGAATACCGGCGATTCCGGCACCGATCACCACTACTGTGGATTCTGCAGACACCGATCAGTTCACCAAACTCAGCAAATCAAACAGGGAACAAGTGCCACAAGACACGCAAGACATTCTCCATGTCCCGCCTTCCGGGGGGGGCTATCCTTCTTCTTTTGCCGCGTCCGCGAGCAGCTTCTTGACGTCGACCTCCTTCATGGACTCCTTGTTCTTCAGCACCGACAGCACCATGCGCCTGCGGACACGCTGCGACAGGTCGTCGACGTTTCCGATGAGCTTGACGAATTCCGGCTTGACGAAGCCTTCCCGTTCCGCCATATTCCTGAGGACGGACATGATGTTCGTGAACTTGACGTTCTGCGGGCAGTGGGCGTAGCACGTATAGCACATCGCGCACAGCCAGATGGCGTCGGACGAGAGGACGCGCTCGCGCATGCCGAGCAGTATCATTCTGATAATCCTGCGCGGGTTATACGAGGGGTCGATCTCGCTGACGGGGCAGCCGGCGGTACAGACGCCGCAGGCGAAACAGACCTTGAGATTTTCCCCGCCGGGCTGGTTCGAGACCTCATGTTTGAATCCCGGATCTAGAGTCGTGGTCTCAACAGGGGGGGTCGTTTCTGTGGTCATGTCGGTACATCCCAATAGTACTGAGTTCACGATTCCCGGCTCGCGGTCCGGTGTCGGCCGTTTCCCGCCGGCAGTCCTCTCCGCCGCGGGGGGAACGTTGTTCCCCCGCGAACGGAAAGGTATTCTTATCCCTCCTCTGTACGAGGAGGGAGGAGGTGGAAACGCGATTCCACAACCAGGACCGGCCGACATTGTTTCTACGGCCTGGGCGACAGGCCGGCCTGCTGGAGGATCTTCGGGACCATCTCTTCCCATTCGATGGCCATCATGTGAATGCCGCGGACGCCCGGGGTTTCCTTCAACTGCTGGATCGTTTCAACCGCTATCTTGACCCCTTCCTCGGACGCCTTGCCCTTGGGTACGCCGGCGACCCGCTTGATGATCTCGTCGGGCACATCCATGCCGGCAACGGAGTTTTTCATGTACTTGGCCATACCGGCCGACTTGATGGGCGTGACCCCGCCGAAGATGGCGACTTTTTCATGGAGGCCGCGGTCACAGACCATCTTCATCCACTCCTTGAACTTGGGCAGGTTGAAGATGCACTGAGTCTGGAGGAACTGGACGCCGGCGGCCACCTTCTTTGCGAGCCTGGTGACACGGAACTTGAACGGGTCGCCGAACGGATTCTCCGCGGCGCCGATCAACATCTTGAACTCGCCCTGGACATCGGAGCCGCCGAGCATCTTCTTTTCGTCGCGCAGCCGCTTGACCGTCTGGATGAGCTGGATCGAGTCGAGGTCGAATACGTTTTTGGCCGTGGGGTGATCCCCGAACTTCTGGTGGTCGCCGGTCAGGCAGAGGACGTTGCGTATCCCGAGCGCGTACGCGCCGAACAGGTCGCTCTGCAGCGCGATCCGGTTCCGGTCGCGGCAGACCATCTGAAGGACCGGGTCGAGCCCCAGTTGACTGAGGAGCGCGCACGCGGCGACGCTGGACATGCGGACGATGGCCGTCTGGTTGTCGGTGACGTTGACGGCGTCCACGTGTCCCTTCAGTAACTGGGCCTTCTTCTTGATGACCTCGACATCGGCCCCGCGCGGGGGACCAAGCTCGCCGGTAACCGCGAATTTGCCGGCCTGCAGTACGCGCTCAAGATTGCTTTCGATTGTCATTGCAGCATCCTTCTGGAATTTAGATTTTAGATTTTGGATTTTCGATTTGGGTCGTGGGTTTCAGATACCGGACCGCTGCGCAGAAATCCAAAATCGCCAATCTAAAATCTAAAACCGCCAAATTAAAATCTCAGACGCTTTTCATCGCTTCCGTCTTTGCTGGGACGGCCTGTTCGCTGGCGGTCTCCCTGACTCCGCCGTCGTGCGCGGTCGACCAGTCGTTGGGCGGCGTGATCGCCTCGAGCTCGTCAAGACGCCCGAGCTTCTCCATGCGGTCGATGATCAACTGCCATGCGCACTCGATCTTCTGCGGGTTGACCTCGCACTTGCCGTTCGCCGATCCGCCGCACGGACCGTTGAGCAGGTTCTTCGAGCACCTCGCCATAGGGCAGACGCCGGCGGTCTTGTCGAGCCGGCAATCACCGCAGGCCATGCACTTCTCCTGCCACGTGCCCTGCTTGGAGGGCGCGCCGAGGAACCTGGTGTTGACGCCCGGGAGTATGGGCAGGTTCTGGAAGGCCTCGGCCAGGAACTGGACGCCGATGCCGCACGCGAGCGACACTACGGTATCCACGCCCTTCAAGGCCGGTGCGAGCTTTTCGACGAACTCATTCTCGCACTGGCGCTCGATGGTCGCCTCGGTGACGGTGATCTTGCGGCCCGCGTTCTGCGCAGCGAGGCGGAGCTTTGAGGCGACGACCGCGACCTCTTTCGCGCCGCCCGCCAGGCACACGGTCACGCAGGTGCCGCAGCCCGCAACCAGTATGTTGCGCGCCTTTGCGGTCATCTCGACGATCCTCTCAAAAGGCTTCTGTTCCGCGATGATCATTCTCTGTACCTCAAAACTTGGGGTCACCGAGTTCGCAGTGACGCTGTAAGGCGTTGTCCAATCGAGCGCCTGACGGAGCCACTACAAACTTTCGGCCTTAGCCGAAGGTTCGCAAATCATGCGGGCTGGACCGCGGCCAGCCGTTCGACCTGCGAAGCCGCGAGCCGGCGCATCTCGAGCCGGTCGGCGGCGATGCCGATTGCCGGCAGGTTCTTTTTCAAGTAGTCGACCCGCCTCTGCGCGGCGGTGTTGCCGTAGATCGACTTGCAGGCGTCCTCGTGACAGCCGAGTACCAGCACGCGCTCGTGTCCGGTCTCGAAGGCTTTGAGGATGAGACCGGTATCTACCCGGCCGGCGCAGGGGACCTCGACGAAGCAGACATCCTTCGGGACAGTCCACTTGTGCGCTGCAAGTGTCTCGCGCGCCTGCTGGGCAGACCGCTTGCAGCAGAGGACCAGAGTCTTCGCCGGCTTCTCCTCCGGCGCGGGCGTCGTCAATTCGATCGCCCGCGCGGGGCATTCGCCCACACAGATGCCGCAGCCGATGCAAGCGGCATCGAATATCCTCGCGGCGCTGCGCTTGTGCTCGGGGTATTCTCCGTAGTCGATGGCTGAGTGGGGGCAGACCCTTACGCAGGTGAGGCAGAGCGCGCATTTCTGCGGATCGACGGTCGCGTGCGTCTCGGCCTCGATCTCGGGTTTTGCGAGCAGGACGGACACCCCGGCGGCGGCTGCAGAGGCCTCGGCCAGCGACTCCTCGGTGGAAGAATTGGCCCGGCTGTTGCCGACGACAAAGACTCCCTTCCTGCCGGACTCGGCCGGCAGGGCCGTTGGGTTCGATGAAGAGAAGAACCCCTCGCGGTCCGAGGGGGCGTTGAACATCCGGGTCGGCCAGTCGACTTCCCAGCCGGGAGCGGCCTTTTCGTCTACCACGAGGAAATCGCAGGTCCAGGAGCCGGGCGAGCCCTCGGTGAAGATGTCCTTGTGCGAGACGGTGATTTCCTTGTCCGCGACCCGGACGGCGGGCAACTGGTTGTATGGGAAGAACAGGACTCCGCTCTTTCGTCCTTCACGGTATTTTTCCTCCAGCTCACGCTCGGCGACCTGGAGGCTGTTGAGGAAGAACAAGACTTCGATGTTCAATCTTCGGCGGAACAGGGAAGCGAGTTCCAGCGCCCTGCCCGTGGAGTCTTTCGAACTTGCCGGCGGCGGGGCCAACAAGAATGCGACGCGGTGCGGAAGCGTCTCGCCGTGGGAG
>JAVHLO010000005.1:0-4153 GCA_031082105.1 Planctomycetota bacterium | reverse complement strand
CACTTCACGCGGGAGGTGGGCTTTAAGATTGACCGCGGCGCAGAGCTCGCCGATCCCGAGCACGTTTTTTCCGTTGCGCAGGGCGGCAAGCTCCTTGATGGAGGTTCTCGGTCCTTCGAGCGCGACGACAATGGCGCCGACCCGGAGTTCTTCCTGAACGAGACAGCGTTTCTTTTCCGACGCTGCGGCCGGTTCCGGGCGGGACAGTTCCACCGTGAAATCACCCACGCGTCCGTGGACGCGCGAGATGGTCGTTGATACAAGGACGCGCACCTTATTCGCGGACTGGAGTCGGTCTGCGAGGAACGCCACGAGCTGCTCTCGCCCGGAATCCGCTCCGGGCTGCGGGCTCGTCTTTCTGCCGGCGGGATCCGGCGCCTGGGTCGACTTGGCGGGCGCCTTGGGCGCCGCCGCGGCGCCGATCGTGGGGACGGCGCAGGGCTGCGCGAAGACCGGCAGCGTTTCCGCGGTCTCGACGAGCGTAACCGGGATTCCGCAGGCGGCGATATCCGAAGCCGCCTTCGCCCCGGCCGGCCCGCCGCCAACGACGAGGGCGTGTTGGACCACCGGGAATTTCTTCAGTGAGCGAGAACTATCCATGTTATTCAGCCTCTTGACATACACTCCGCCGGCCCTCCCGTCGGGCATAAGCGGGACGCCTGCGCTACACCAGTTTCTTCACATACGCAGTGGCCGCACCGGCCGCCGTCTTCGCCTGTGCGATAGAACCGACAATATCCTTGGGCGATTCGCAAGTCCCCGCGACAAAGACGCCGTCCGCGTTCGTCTGGACCCTGTCAGCGCCGGACCCGTCCAGAAAACCCGCCTTGTTCCTGTTTATCTTGAGCACCTTGGCGAGCTGGGCCAACTGCGGGGGAGGGCAGAGCCCGACACTGAGCACGACCGCATCGAACGGGCGCCGGATCACCTTCGTGGACGGCACCTCGTCGTAGGATGCGAGTATCCCGCCGTTCGGGTCCGGCACGAGCTTGCCGGGGATCGATCTGATCAGCTCGAATTCCTTCTGGTGCCGGGCGAAGAAGTCGGCAAACCCCTTCCCGCTCGTCTGGATATCCATGTAGAATATGGCGACCTCCAGCGCGGGCATCTTCGTCTTCAGCAGGTGCGCCATCCGGATGGCGTACCTGCAGCACACGGTCGAGCAGTAGCAATGGTTAAGGCTTTCGTCTCTTGACCCGACACACTGGATGAAGGCAAGCCGTTTCGGGGGCGTTTCAAGCCCGGGCAGTTTCAATTCTCCGCTTGACTGGAGCGCCTTTTCGAGCTCGAGCCCCGTGAGCACCCCTTTCAGTGAACCGAGACGGAACTGAGCCTTCTTGCGCGCGTCGAAGGTCTCGGCGCCTGCGGCCACGATTATCGAGTCCGCCGTCACGGACACCCGATCCGGGGCGAGCGGCTCCCTTATCGCGCCCTGTTTGCAGGCGGTCCGGCATGTGGTGCACTTCTTGCCGCGCACGCCGATGCAGCGGTTTTCATCGATCGCGTAGCCGGCCGGAAAGACCAGCGGGGGCGTGGGGCCGATCGCCGCCGGCTGCACGGGACAGACCTTCACGCACTCGCCGCAGAGAGTACACTTCTCCTGGACAACGCGCGGCGGCCTGCGGACGATCTTCGCTACATACTTGCCGTCCGCTCGTTCCACGTGTTCCAGGTCGCTGCCCGGCATGAAGGTCACATTTGCGCACTCGCGCGCTTCAGAGAGCGCCTCGGAGAAGAGACAGAGGCCGCATTGGGCGCACTTGTCCGTTGCCTTGCACGCGAAATCCGCGCAGAGCCCGCCCACGAAGGGTTTTCTCTCGAGAACGACCGCGGAACGGCCCATGCGCGAAAGCTCCACCGCCGCGGTAAGCCCCGTAATGCCGCCCCCGATGATCAGGACGTTTGTGTCAGTGTTCATGATGTTTCGGGCCAGAAAGTCAGCCGTTGAACTGAAGACGCATCATCGCCAGACATCACAGCGGATCGAATTTCATGAATGAATCCGTCCTGCCCCAATACGTTAGGACAGTGAATCTGTCACTCCCGCGTCCCGCTCTAACGGGCTCCGCCGGAGGCGGAAAAGCGGGAATGACATCTCCGCGCTTCTTCATGAGCAGTGCGGGCTAGCCTCCCAGCAACTCGCGCACCCGCTCGACCAGCACCTGCGGGTTGATCGGCTTCTCCACGTAGTCGTCGGATTCGAGGGCAAGTCCCTGGCTCTTCGCGTAGCGCGTGGTTGCAAAATGCTGGCCGACCGCGGTCAGGATGAGGACGGGTATCTGCTTGCACGCCGGGTCGTGCTTGAGCTCGTGGCAGGCGGTGAACCCGTCCTTGTTCGGCATCATGATATCGAGGATTATGCCGTCAGGTTTCTCCGCCCGGGCCTTCTCCACCCCTTCCTGGCCGTCGTAGGCCACCACGATGTCGTACGGCTCCTTCTGCAAGGAGGCGCGAACGATGTCGATGATGTCCGGGTCGTCATCGATCACGAGAATTTTCTTCTTTGCCACGACTGCTTCCTCCTTTGTGTATGGGTAATACCACGGTAAAGGCAGATCCCTTGCCCAACGCGCTCTCGACACGCAAGGTCCCGCCCCGGGCATCGACGATCTTGCGAACGATGGACAGCCCCAAGCCGGAGCCGCTGATATATCGGGTCTTCTCGTTTCTGATCCTGTAGAAGCGATCGAACAACCGTTTCTGTTCTTCGGGGGACATTCCGATTCCGGTATCCGCAACGACTATCTTGACGCTGCAATCCTCGGCGGTGACGACCACCGTTACCTTGCCGCCCGGCTCGTTGTATTTTACCGCGTTCGAGACGAGGTTGGAGAGCAGGCGTTCCGTCTCGTCGCGGTTCCACGCGACCGCCGGCAGGTTCTTCTGCAACGAACACGTGATGGTCACGTTCTTTTCGGCGGCCAGTTCCGCAAAGGACTCGACGACCTGCCTGCAGATATCAGCCGGCTCGACCGGCTCGGAGACAACGTTCGGGCCGGCGATATCGAGTTTGGACAGCATGCACAGGTCTTCGATGAGCCCAAGCTGCGTATCGGTCCTCTCTATCGCGCGGTTGAGCCGGGTCCTGCTTGCGTCGGAGAGCTTGTCTCCTTCGTGCTGCGACAGAAGCAGCAAGTACGATTTCACCGTTGCGAGCGGCGACTTGAGGTCGTGGTACATGACGAGCAGCAGGTCTTCCTGTTCCTGCTGCAGCCGCCGCTTTTCTACGGCGAGCCGGTACCGTTCAAGCGCGCGCTCGACGACCGTCCTCAATTGGGCCGGGGTGAACGGTTTCGAAAGGAAGTCGTACGCCCCCGTCTTGAGCGCCTGGACCGCCGACTCGACCGTCGCGTATCCGGTGATAATCACGACCGATGTTTCGGGGCAGATCGGTCGGAGTCGTTCGAGGACCTCCTGGCCGCTGATCCCGGCCATCTTCAGGTCGAGAAGGACGACCGCGGCCTTCCTGGCCGCGACAAAGTCCAGGCATTCCTGTCCCGAGCGCACGGTCTCGACGCGAAATCCCGACTTTGTCAACGCCTGGGCGCAGCCCTGGCGAATCGACTCCTCATCATCGACGATGAGCACATCCGTGCCGGACTCTTGACGCTGTTTCTGTTGGGGATCGTCAATCATGCGAAGGGCGAGGTCAAATCGGCCGGAAAAAGACGCCAATCTGACTCCATGCTTCGCAAAACTCATGCCAACCACATGGTCTACTACGAGAAAACCGATATCGTGGTAACATCTTCAAAGACATAGACTTGCTACCAGTCGGTGCGTCCCAGTGGATAGGAAGCGGACACGTGGACACTAGGTGTGGGTCCAAAGGTTCCAACGCATGGCGTGAAAGGTCCCAGCGCTAGCCGCCGACCTGCCTCACAAGATTGCCGGCGCAGTCGAAGATGTCGACCTGGAAACGCCGCTCTTCGAGGATGTGCGTCGCGCAGGAGAGGCACGGGTCGTAGATACGGAAGGCCATCTCGACCATGTTCAACAGGCCATCATCGTGTTTTCCCTGTTTTATCAATTTCTGGGCGGCCTTCTTGATCGAAAGGCAGATGGACCCGTAGTTGTTGCCGGTGGCGACGATCAGGTTCGCTTTGGTGATGATGCCCTTCTCGTCGGTGAAGTAGTGGTGGAAGAGGGTTCC
>JAVHLO010000059.1 GCA_031082105.1 Planctomycetota bacterium | reverse complement strand
CGCCGCCGCGAGCTTCTCCGCGGCGCCGGCCGCACCGAGATCAACCCCGCCGTCGTTCCGTCCGGTCGAGCGCGCGGCGGCGGGCTGCGTTCCCGATGCGAACGACTCGATAAGGGCGACCGCACTCCTCAGATCGAAAACCGAACCGTACCGCGCCAGCTTTGTCAACGCCACCTCCACCAGTACCCGCTGGCTCGAAGAGAATTTGAGCCGGTTCTTCGTCTCCGAGAGTAATTGCACGAACGAGACGATAGCGTCGGGGGAGAAGAACCCGACCTGGCCGTCCACGACGGCGGCCTCGCTCCCGCTGAGGTCCGAAAGCGAGGTCTGTTTGCCGCACGACTCGCGGACGAGCAGCTCCCGGAAGTACTCGATCAGATGGTCGACCAGGACGCCAAAATCGCAGCCGCGATCGCCCAGCGCGCCAAGCTTCTGGAGGACGTCGCGGGAATCTTCGCGCTTGACCGCGTCGACGATCGCCGCGATATCCTCCAGGGGGATGGCGCCGAGAATCCCGCGCACGTTTTCGGCGGAGATGCGGCCGTGACAGAATGACGCGGCCTGCTCGAGCAGCGACTCGGCATCGCGCATCGAGCCCTTCGCCGCGCGCCCGATGACGGCCAGCGCCGCGTCGTCGGCCGCGAGCCGGTCAGTCTCGCAGATGCGTTTCAGCCGCGCGACGATGTCCGCCGGCCTTATCCGCCCGAAATCGAATCGTTGGCAGCGTGAGTGGATGGTCTCCGGCATCTTGTGCGGCTCGGTGGTCGCGAATATGAACTTGACATGACCGGGCGGCTCTTCGAGCGTCTTTAGGAATGCGTTGAAGGCCGCTTTGGAGAGCATGTGCGATTCGTCGACGATGAATATCTTGTACCGCGCCTGGAGCGGCTTGTACATGACATCATCGCGGAGCACGCGCACGTCGTCGACGCCGGTATGCGAGGCGGCATCGATCTCGACGACGTCCGGCGCGCTGCCCGCGGCGATCCCGCGGCAGAATTCGCACTCGTTGCAGGGCTCGGTGGTGGGCCCTTTGGCGCAGTTAAGCGCGCGGGCGAGTATCCTGGCCATCGAGGTCTTGCCGACCCCGCGCGGGCCTGAGAAGATGAACGCGTGCCCGATCCGGCGGTCTTTGATCGAATTGCAGAGCGTCGTGGCCACCGCCTCCTGTCCTACGACATCTCCAAACCGCGTGGGCCGGAACCGGCGGGCGATGACGGTGTAGCCGCCCGGCCTGGCGGATTCTTCCGCCTGGCCTTCCCGGTTCGTCGAGCCGCGCTTCGGTGGTGTCGAGGAGTCGCGTGACATAGGTCGCAGGAGGCCGACTTCTCCGGAAAGAAAGAGCGCCGTGTGGGGGCGGAAACGCCGGTCCAATCGAGCGCTCAAAAAGAAAAAAAGTCGCGCACCCTTCTTTGCTACGCCTCCTCGGGCTCCGGCACCGTAACTAGCTCCAGTCAGGTTTTTCCACGGCACATGGCTGGCGATGGTTACCGTTGCTTCCTTCCGGACCTGGCGGGGTTCCCGGCCACCCATTGCATGGGACCCGACCTTCAACGCCGCTCGCGATGAAAGAGGATCCGAGGATGACGCATCGCAGTCGGGGGTTGTACCCTGCTATAGCGGGTTGCAGGTCACCCCGCACCCGATTAGGGGCCGTGCGCGGCCCGCGCCTCGGCGCTCACATTCCTAATCAGGTGCGGGGATCAGGGCACCGCTACCTCCCCGTCTAGCGCGACCTTTTTCTCCATAAATGAACAGACAGAACTCGCGTCCCTCGCCAAACAACGTCGCGAATGTCTTGATAGATGCGCGTTTTCATGTCATTCCGAACTCGGTTCGGAATCTCCTTTGTCGCGCGCTCGCCCCTTCGCTGAAGTAGCGGCCCTGACCGCAGTCGGGGCATGACAGCGAATCGAATTTCATGAACAGATCGGGCCAGCAGCCTGTCCGGGTGATGCCGAGCCGGCCGATTTTGGAGTGCGCCGGCGTCGCAGACGGCGCTTTCCCTCAAAGGGTGAAGCCCAAGCGGCGGTTGCGACCGCCGCGCTCCAAAAGCCATCTTCGTCCGTTGCTCGGACAGGCTGCTAGGCTCCTCGCTTGCCTCCCCGCTTACCCGACTTCGGCGCGGCGACGGAACCGCGTTGCGTTCCGATCTGTCGGCTCCGTTCGAGTTTCCGCAGCGTGCGCGCCACGGTTCTCTTCATGATCCGGATAACCTCTTTGGGCAGCATCGATATCTCGCCTCCGAAACGGGCCTGGCGCGGGCGCCGCCCGTGAAAGCGCCTCTATCGGGAAGAGCGCCAGAAACTACGGACGGATTATACTATATTCGCCGGGGGAGTTCAACAATATCCGCAGGCGTCGAAGAGATAGGCGTGTGCGTCAGGTCGGCGTGCGCGCACGACTGGGACCCGATCCGGGATATTCGGTGTTGTGGCGTGATCGTGAATCATGCCGGAGATGGTTTCGGCCGTAAGCTCGCACTATTCACGAATAGAGGAAAGGCATCGACAGGCTGTCATTCCCCGACGCGTCGGGGCTGGATCGAGTCCTCCAAATCCGAAATCCAAGATCTAAAATCGTAATGGCGGAGAGGGTGGGATTCGAACCCACGGTCCCGCAAAGCAGGACAGCGGTTTTTCCGCCGCGGCGGACCCGCTGAGGCGGGCGAGACCGCCCGGAGTCAGACGTATCGCAGTAGGGAGTGCATCCGCAGGGAGAAAATTTCTGGCGGAGAGGGTGGGATTCGAACCCACGGTCCCGCAAAGCAGGACAGCGGTTTTCGAGACCGCCCCGATCGGCCACTCTGGCACCTCTCCGGACTCAGTCTTTAGTCTCCTGTCTGGTTTCCAGAATTCTACTCAGCCAGTTTCTACCGGTTCCGGTCTTCAAGTACAGCTCTCTTCTACGAGCTTCCGTGTATGTGTCGTATTCTTCCTGGTGGACAAGCCGCACTGGTCTCCGCCCTTTCGTCGACCTCACCCGCCCCATCTTGTGAGATTCAAGCCGCTCTTGAAGCTGCCGTGTCGACCCGACGTACAGTCGGTTGTCGTTGCCCTCTAGCACATATACCCATGCATGGTTCATTTCGCACAACGGACAGCGGTTCTTCCGCCGCGGCGGACCCGCTGAGGCGGGCGAGACCGCCCCGATCGGCCACTCTGGCACCTCTCCGGAACGCGGAACGCAGAAGTGGGAAGCTCGAACTTGAGCGAGTACGCTGTGTTCATCATTCCGACTTCCGAGTTCCGAGCTCGCCTGGTTTAATGCGGATTACTCTCCGTCCGTAGACTGTCTCTTCTGCCGGAAGAACCCCCGCAACAGCGCCGCGGCCTTCTCCTCCATCACGCCGCGCACGACCTCGACGCGGTGGTTCAACCTGCGGTCGGCGAGGATATCGAATACGCTCCCGCACGCGCCGGCTTTGGGGTCAGCCGCGCCGAAGACCAGGAGCGTGACCCGCGCGAGCACGATCGCGCCGGCGCACATCACGCACGGCTCGAGCGTGACGTACATCGTCGTCCCTTCCAACCGCCAGTTCTCCAACGCCTCCGCCGCCTGCGTGATCGCGATCATCTCCGCGTGGGCCGTCGGGTCCTTCAAGACCTCGCGCTGGTTGTGTGCGCGTGCGATGACCCGGCCGTCATGAACGACGACCGCCCCGACCGGGACCTCGCCCTCCTCCTGCGCCCGCTGCGCCTCCTTCAGCGCCTCGGACATGAACTGCTCGTGATGCCGTCTGGCGCCCTCCGGGGCGTTGCTCAACAAGTCTCGCCTACACATGGCCTTCCCGGGGTTCAATGAGAACCGCAACGCTGGCTAACCCGATCCATTCATGAAGAACCGCGGACATGTCATTCCCGCGAAAGCGGGAATCCAGCCGACATTGCAGGACCGGCGAGCTTCCCGCTTTCAAATCCGCAATCCAAAATCTAAAATCCAAAATCGTAATGGCGGAGAGGGTGGGATTCGAACCCACGGACACCTTTCGGCGTCACACGATTTCCAATCGTGTCGTTTCAACCGCTCACGCACCTCTCCGGGAGCGCGGAAAGTGGAAGTCGGAAGTGGGAACTCAAAGAACGCATCATGCATTGACCGTTCCGATTCCGGAGTTCCGACTTCCGACTTTCAAGTGCGCCCGGCAAGGTTCGAACTTGCAACCTGCGGATTCGTAGTCCGACGCTCTATCCAAGTTGAGCTACGGGCGCATGTGGTGACCGCCGGGGATTATACCGCCCCGACCGAGGCAAGTCAAGACATTGGTTTGTCGAGACCGGCGCGGGCAGGAGTTTCTCTACCGACGTCCACGACGCAGGCGGCGGCGGGCCCAGTATGCCTCGGCCTCAGCTTCCAGCTTGTCAAGCCGTGTGTAGTAGTCCGGGAACTCGTTCAGGTGCGCCCACGCGATCTTGCCGGTCAGCAGAAGATTATCGTTCGTAACGTTCGTCTCGGGGTCGCGCGCACCGTGTTCGAGCTCGACCTCGATCCCGCGACGAAACTGTCCGGGATCGACCTTCGTCCAATCGATCCGCAGCTTCGCGCCGATGCGCTGCGCTTCTTCCAGTGTGATCCGGCGTTTTCCGGTCATGGTCCACCTCCTTCTGAATGCTCTCGAATAATCCACGCTTGATCTACGCGCCCGCCCTACTCAAAAAGCCGTCCCCTGTGCACGACAATGGCATGACCGGTCCAGAGCGCGTCGAAGGCCCACCTCGGCCAGCGCTCCAGCCCCCAGTCGGGCTCGCCGATGATCGCGCGACCATTGACGTCCGCGCCGAAGTAGACGACCGTATGCCCGACCTCCGGCGTCCACGAGAGGCTCAACTCCTTGCCTGTCGTCAGCGGCGTGTCCGGGTCGTAGACACAGACGATGATGCACGGCTTGGGGACGAGCTGCAGTTCGTTCCAGTTCAGCTTCACGAAGGAGACATCCAGTCCCGCCGCCGCCGCCTTCAGTTTGAGCGCGCGGTAGAGCCCCAGATCGCGCGTGCCGGTCGCCTTTCTTGAAAGGGCAAGCTCGGCCATCTCCTTCTCGGTCGTCTCGATTCCGGACTTCTTGAGAACGGTCACGGCGCAGGCCGGCCCGCATGTCGTGTCGGCCGTCTGGAGGCAGACCCCGTGCGGGTCGAACCGGCTCTCTTTGAGCGCGGGCGCCTCCGTGAAAAACCACGCGTACGTCATGACCGCGAGCAGCAGAAGCACGCCGCTGAGGACCGAGGCGCGGATCCGGTCGCCTCTGCTCCTTGCCAGCCCCAGCGAGGCGCTGCTCAGAAACGCGGCAACGAACCCCGACCAGTCCGAGAAGAACACGTAGTCGGCGAAGGGGAAGAGCTTCGTCGTAACCTCCGGATGCTGCGAGAGCGCGAGGTTGACGAAGCCGAGCACAACGAACACGCCGCCCACGATGTGGGTCACAATCCGCGACCTCTTCGCAAGCACCAGTCCCAGCGCGAACAGCCCGGCCATGAGCAGAAAATTGAGCGATGGCATCAGCGCAATGACGCATATCCTACCAGAATTGCCCGGCCCAAGTCCAGCTCGTCGATGGTCCGGGTTCGCCCCATCGCATCGGCACAATTCGTTGACATGGCGCCATCAACCGGCTAGAATAACCGACGAAGACACACGATGACAATGCCGGCCATGCCGGACACGGAAAGCCTGCCGCGGCCTCGCCGGAAACCGGATTGACCACTATCGGAATGCCTCGTCTTTCTGCACATGTGGTTTCAGTTCCTGTTGGCGCCCAGGTGAGTGATCTTCCCGGCCTCGCGAGCGGCCAACGTCCTGCGGCCGTCGCTTCATATTTCAACCTTGTAGGAGTGTTTTCGATGATCCACCAGTTGATTTTCGCGGCCCCGAAGCCCGGCATGAGCGCCGAGGAGTTCCAGCGGTACTGGGTCGAGACGCATGCAGTCAAGTTCGCGTCGAAGATCAAGCAGATCAAAAAGTACATGATCGACTCGCGTATCGCCTTTGACTGCGACCTCGGCGCGCCGCTTCCCCACCAGGGCGTCGCGGAAATCTGGCTGAAGAACGAGGAGGAGCAGCTCGCCTCGCTCCAGTCCCCGGAGTTCCTCGAGGGCGCGCGGCTCGACGAGCCCAGGTGGGCGGCGTTCTGGATGACGCTCGTGCTCGACACGACGGCCCACGAGATCGTAGCAGGCCCGCCGCTCACGAAGAACCCCGCATGGGTCAAGCTGCTCGTGCTGCTCAAGCGCAAGCAGGGGATCCCGCTGGGGATTTTCCGCGAGCACGCCTTGAAGGTCCACGCCCCGCTCGTCGCCGAGCTGCCCGGGCTCCGCCGCTATCTCCAGTGTCACACCAACGACGGATATTATGCCATCGGCGAATCGCGGTTCGACAGCGCCGAGCAGCTCTGGTTCGACAATGTGGATGCGCTCAAGAAAGCGCTCGCGTCGCCGCAGTTCAAAGAAAGAGTGCGCCCCGGTCTGGACAACCTCGTCGACCCGGCACAGATTTTCACGATGACCGTCAAGGAGAACTGGATCATCGGACCGAAGGCGCGGTAGGCACGATGCGGATCGGTTGGTTCCTGGCGTAGACGAACTGCTATTCTCATTCTGGGGAGAGCCACATGAGCCGACAGGAAACAGAACGAGTCGTGAGACAATGGTATTCCGCCCTGGTCAAGGGGGACTTGAAGGGCATCATGGACGGGCTCGCTGAGGATATCCACTGGGAGATACCGAAGACCGAGTTCAACCGGTTGATCCCCTGGGCGGGCGTGTGCAACGGCCGCGCCCAGGTCGCCGAGGCATTCCGGCTGCGCAACGAGGCGCTCACGCTGGAGCAGTTCGAGCCTCGCGAGTTCATCTTTGGAGAGGACCGCGCCGTCGTCATCGTTTTCGAGCGCAGCGTCTGCAACCGTACGGGGAAACGATTCGTACTCGACGGCATCGTGCAGGTGCTGGACGTCAAAAACGGCAGGATCGCCGCGTGGAAGGCCTACTACGACCCGTGTCCGATCATCGATGCCTTCCGCGAAGACCCCGCGCCGCGGCTCATCGAGTCGGTCAGGAACAACGACTCGGTCGCCGTAGAGTCTCTGCTTGCCGCGAAGGCCGATCCGAATACGCGGGACCCGAAGACCGGCCTGACGGTGCTCATGATGGCCGCGTGCCAGGCGAACCCGAAGCTCGTCAGGCTGCTCCTCGACGCGGGGGCCGATGTCCTTACCACGGACAGTGCCACCGGGGCGACCGCGCTGCACAAGGCCTGCCAGGGCGGGAGCGCCGAAATTGCGCAGATGCTGGTCGAGAAGGGGGCGTTCATCGACGCGGTCACTCCGACCATGGGACATACGCCCGTAATGGACGCGCTCTGGTACAAGTTCCCGAAACTCGTGAAGTACCTGGTCGACCAGGGCGCCAACCTGAACCTGAGCACGCACTATGGGTTCAGCATGTGGGACCATCTGCGCTTCGAGCAGAACGTCAACATCCGCGACAAGGAGAAGATGCAGAAAATCGACGACATCTTCAAGAGGAAAGTTGAGGAAGACAAGGCGACCATCGGCGGCCAAACCGTCATGGCCGCGACCAATAAGGGCGACTTGGCCGAGACGAAGAAGCAGCTTGAGTCCGGCGCGAGCGCCAATACGGTCTACCCTCACGTAAACTCGTTTCTGGACGGGCATACCCCGCTGCTCGTCGCCGCGCGGGACGGCCATACGGACATCGTACGCGAACTGCTTAAGGCCGGCGCGAAAGTACGAGTCGCAGACTGGACCTTCAAGGGCACGCCGATTCACAAAGCCACATACAACGGCAACGCCGAGATCCTCAGAATGCTGGTGAAACAGCCGGACATCGATCTCAACGTGCAAGGTCCGATCAACGGTTACACGCCCATCCACGACGCCTTGTGGCATGGCTACACGGAATGCGTGGAAATCCTGTTGGAGGCGGGGGCAAGGCTGGACCTCAGGGGACATGACGGCAAGCTGCCGGTGGACGTGGCCGTGGACACTTTCGGCGAAGGTCATGCAGTGGTCAAAATGATTCGCGCGAGGATGAAGTAATCATGCTCGGTTTCCGTCAGATTCTGTGACTGTGACGGATTTGTCTCTGGACTTTTTTGAGGCTGCCATATCATGGCCAAGAAGAACATCTTGATCGTGCTGTCGGAGTACGGATTCTGGGGCGAGGAGCTGATCGGCCCGCTCGATACGTTCGACAAGGCGGGCTACACCGTCACGTTCGCAACGCCCAAGGGAAAACGGGCGCCGGCGCTGCCGCCCAGCATGGACCCGAAATACGTCGATCCGCCGCTGGGAAAGAGCGTGACCTCCAAGGAAGTTGCGGACAAGGTCAAGGCGATCGACAAATCGCCGCGGCTGGACAACCCGCTGGACATTTCGAAGCTGATGCCGGAGATGCCGTATTTCTGTTCCGCGACGCTGATCCGCGACCTCGAGGCATACTACAAGGCGCGCGAGAAGGCGAAGAACGAGGTGCTGGCGAAGTTCGATGCCCTTCTGCTCGTCGGCGGGAGCGGGCCAATCGTCGATATGGTCAACAACCAGCGTGTCCATGACATCATCCTTTGCTTCCTGCAGATGGACAAGCCGATCGGCGCGGAATGTTACGGCGTGGCGTGTCTCGCCTTTGCGCGCGAGCTCGAGTCAAGAAAGAGCATCATCTGGGGCAAGCACGTGACCGGCCACTGCAAGGAATACGACTACCATGACGGGACCGGCTTCATGGGCACCGACTTCAACATCGGCCCGCCGCCGTACCCGCTCGAGTACATCCTGCGCGACGCCACCGGCCCGGACGGCGCGTACATCGGCAACTTCGGCAAGGAGACGTCCGTCATTGTCGACTACCCGTTCATAACCGGCCGCTCGACGCCGGATTCGTACCTCACCGGCCAGAAGATGGTGGAGGTATTGGAGAAGGGGCTCAAGCGCTTTGGGTGGTAGGGTAATCGAGTTGTCGGGAATCGTCCTCACGCTGGGAGACTGCATGGCCCCGTAGGGGCGGCACATACTAGCCCAGGGCAAGTCCCGAGCGCAGCGAGAGACGCCGCCCTGGGAAGAAGGACACGTAATTGTTGCGAGCCCCGAAGGGGCGGCACATTTTTCTGATTCCGAACCCGTGTGGCCCTCGGCCGAACCGTTATCCCCGCTGTGACAGGTGACACGCCATGAACGGAAACCGCGCAATCATCGAACAGTTCCTCGCCGACGGCATTACCTACATGTTCGGCAACCCGGGTACGGTCGAACAAGGGTTCCTCGACGCGCTGACCGACTACCCGCGAATGAAGTACATCCTCACGCTGCAGGAATCCATTGCGGTCATGGCTGCGGACGGCTACGCGCGCGCCGCGAAGAAGCCCGCGCTCGTGCAGATCCACAGCTCACCAGGACTTGGAAACGCGATCGGCGCGCTCTACCAGGCGAAACGCGGGCACTCGCCGCTGGTCGTCATCGGCGGCGACGCCGGCGTCAAGTACCAGGCGATGGACGCGCAGATGGCCGCGGACCTCGTCGCCATGGCCGAGCCGGTCACAAAATACGCGACGTGCGTCAACGACGCCGCCTCGCTCCTCCGCGTGCTGCGCCGCGCGGTCAAGATTGCCGCCACCCCGCCGATGGGGCCGGTCTACGTCTGCCTGCCGGCGGATGTGCTCGACAAGCCCAACGAAGAGCCCGTTCGGCCTGCCTTTGTTCCGTCGACCTGCACAGTCGCCGACGCCGCACTGATCGAGGAGGCTGCCGGCCTTCTGCTTGCTGCCGAGCGCCCGGTGATCTTCTATGGCGACGGTGTTGCCCGGAGCGGCGCGGAGGAGCAGTTGACGCGGGTAGCCGAGATACTCGGGGCCGAGGCCTACGGCGCGGACGTCGGCGAACTCAACATGGACACAATGCATCCGCTTTGCATGGGCACGACGGGCCACATGTTTGGTCCGCAAAGCCTCCCCATGACGCGAAAGGGCGACGTGAACCTTATTGTCGGCACCTACATGCTTCCGGAGGTCTTTCCAGAGTTGGGCGACGTATTCGCGCCGGGGGCAAAAGTGATTCACTTCGACCTGAACGCCTACGAGATCGCAAAGAACCACCGCGTTGACATCGGCGCGGTGTGCGACCCGAAGGTGTCCTTGCAGGCACTGGCGGACGTCATGATGAGGAAGATCACCCCCGCCAGGCGCGAGCGTTCCAGCATCGTATTGAAGAAGTTGAAGGCGGAGAAGGCCGCCCAACTCGCAGCCGAACTGAAACGGGACCTCGCGAAGCCCGCCTCGGGTCCGCTGAGAATGTCGCAGTTCGCGGCGGAGCTTGCGCGGCAAATGCCGGCGGACGCCGTCGTATTTGACGAGGCTCTCACAAGTTCTCCGGAACTGACGCGGCACTGCCCCCCGCAGAAGCCCGGACACTACTTCGTGACACGTGGTGGCTCGCTGGGCGTCGGAATCCCCGGCGCCATCGGCGTGAGGCTCGCACATCCGGACAGGACGGTCATCGGTTTCACGGGCGACGGCGGCTCGATGTACACAATCCAGGCGCTGTGGACCGCGGCGCACCACGGTATCGGCGCGAAGTTCGTCATATGCAACAACCGCAGCTACAGGCTCCTCAAGCTGAACATACAGCACTACTGGAAAGACCAGTCCGTTGCGGAGCGCGACTTCCCGGCCTCGTTCGAGCTCTCCGAGCCGCCCCTGGATTTCTCCAGCCTTGCACGCGCCCAGGGCGTGCACGGCGTCAAGGTGGACAGTGCCGACCAGATCGCCGGCGCGATACGCGCGATGTTTTCCGAGCCGGGCCCGTTCCTGATAGACCTTGTTCTCTCGCCGGAGGTCCCGGGACATCCGGCTGCGTGCAAGTGCGGTCAGTGACGGATTGAGGAGAAGTCCCGGCGGTTCACCGCTTGAAGGGCAGAGAAGGCGCCGAAACGAGTTCGGCATGACAGGCAAGGAGGAGACAGACCTCGCAGAAAGGAGTAAGCGATGCAGCCCAGGGAAAAGAAGATCGGCGTCCTGATGGAACGCGACTTCTACGAGAAGGAGATATTCTACTACGAGCACCGCTTCCCGGAGGCGGGGTTCGAGCTCCATTTCCTCACGCGGCTCTGGGGTCAGCCGTCGCTGACCTTCGTCGGCCACGAGGAGCAGTACCCGTTCGAATGCCGCGAGAGTTTCGAGAACATGTCCGACTCCGAGCTGAAGAGCTACGCGGCAATCATCGTCCCATCCGGGATCGTGGCGGACCGGCTCAGGTACACCGAAGATATCAAGAAGCTCCCGCCAGCCTCGGAGTTCATGAGGCGCGCATTCGCGGAGAAGAACATCGTCAAGGGGATCATCTGCCACGGCATGTGGCTCATGGCGCCGGTCATCGAGGTCGTTCGCGGACGCAGGGTAACGCTCCACAACAACCTCCTGGGCGATGCAAAGGCCTACGGGCTCCAGTACGTCGATCAGGATGTCGTGGTCGACGGCGACCTGGTCACCGCGCGGACCGGCGGGCATTGTCACCTCTTCGCCGCGAAGATCATTGAGATGGTCAACGCGTGTAGACGGTGACTCCGATGTTGCTTTTCAAGATTCTCGACAAATACCGCCCGAGGCGTTGATTGCCCCGGAGGGGCAAGAAATACTAGCCCAGGGCGAAGCCCTGGGAAACTGAACACGGGGTGTTGCCAAGCCCTGAAAGGGCGCCACATTCCGTGTCCCGCCCTTTCAGGGCGCGTGAAAACCATCTTATCGCCTACCCAGGGCGTCGCCTTGGGCTGGTATGTGTCGTCCCTGCGGGGCGACGTCGCTCGACGCCATGCGGCTGTTTTTCGACAATATGGAAAGCGACATGAGTCGCAGATTAAACAGAAAGACACACTACTGAGAGGATGCTGCCCTGATGAAACACCTGAAAGTCACCGTCAGAAAGATCCTGCAGGACTGCCACATGGTGCTCTTCATCGGCCTGATGTTCATGATATCGGGCTTCGTATCGTTCATCGACAACTTCTGCCAGCGGCTTCTGGGCCACGAGATCGAGTTCCTGCACGGCAACATCTTCCTGGGACTCGTCAACATCCTCGTGGCGCTCGCCATGATCGCGGTCGGCGGGCAGAGTGTCGAGAGTGTGGCGGAGCAGGGCATGCGGCCCGGCGCTTCCGACGCAATCGCGCGTCTCGAAGAGCGCGTTCGTTCGCTTGAAG
>JAVHLO010000599.1 GCA_031082105.1 Planctomycetota bacterium | reverse complement strand
GAAGGAACTCGCTTCTTCGCCTGGGACGAAGTGAAGAAGCGAGTTCCTTCCTGCATTGCCTCGTGTAGATCGTAGATATCCGACATCTCCTCGATCTTCTCGCGGAGCGCCATCTCTACAACGCGATTCTTGCGAAGGCCCGCTGCCGCGCAAAGCCTGTTGAGCGCCTCCACCAAGTCCCGCGGCAGCTTCGTGGCAAACGTCAACGCCTCACTCATAGGTGTCCTCCTGAACAAATCGGATCCCTCGACACTCCCGCCCAATCGCTACAAACCATATCTTACCAAAGTTAGTGCCGGTTGTCAAGAGGTTCACTGTGGGCAGGTGTGAACGCGACCTGTTCGCCCGCTGAAAAACACCGATCTTGTCATTCTGAACTCGGTTCAGAATCTCCTTGTCCGAGGGTAGAGAAGATGCCGAAACAAGTTCGGCATGACAGGAATGGGGATTTTTCAGCAGAATCTGATGTCTGCCCGCCCGCGGCAGGCGCCCGGGCAGTGCCGCATGTCATGTCCGGCTGAACCGGGCCACAAAGGCATTCAGGCGAATGGCTTGCAGTTCCGGAGGGGAGAGATGGAGGTGTTTTCGCGCGAGCTCGTATTCGCGCGGCAAGGTTGTATTGCTCACGCCGGGGTCGTCCGAGTTCAGCGTCACCATCACGCCGTCACGCAGGTACCGCGCGAACGGGTGCGAGGTGTAGCTCTTTACCACGCCGGTCTGTACGTTGCTCGTAAGACACATCTCCAGCGGAATCTGCCTCTTCACGACAAGGTCGTACGTGCGCGTGTCATCTTCAAGGCGCACACCGTGTCCGATGCGGCTCGCGCCGAGGTCAAGCACGGCCTCGAGAATGTTCGACGCCGGCCCCGCCTCGCCCGCGTGGACCGTCACGGGTATCCCCCATCTCTGCGCAAGCTTGAACGCCTTCAAGTGGGCGCGGGCGGGAAAGCGGATCTCATCTCCGGCAAGATCGATCCCCACGACCCCGTTCGAGATGTGCCGCCGCGCGATCCGGACCGTGCGCAGCGAACTCGCCGGCGACTCCGACCGGTAGCAGCACAGGATCAGCCCCGCCTCGACCCCGAACTTCGCGCACCCGCGCCGGAGCCCGGCCAGTGCGCGTTCGACCGCCTCCTCCATGCTGAACCCTTCGCGCGCCTGCAACACCGGCGCGAACCGCGCCTCGAAACAGTCCACGCCGCTCTTCGCCTGGTCTTCGCAGAGTTCGAACGCGATCCGCTCGACCGCCACAGGCGTGCGCAGCAGCGGATAGAAGACTTCAAAGGTCTTTAGAAAGGCCGTAAGGTTTCGACAAGACTTTGAGACGCGGACAAGACGCGCTACCTCGCGCACGCTACGGGCGGGCAGCCTGTGGCCCTGTTCGCGGGCCAGGTCCCAGACCGTCCGCGGCCTCACGGCGCCGTCGAGGTGGAGGTGAAGGTCGCAGAGTTGGTTATTGGCTATTGGCAATTGATCATTGGCCATTTGTCGTTTCTCATTCACAGCTGGTTGCTGACTAGTGGCCCATGACGATTCAGATTCCGGGTAGCCTGCCGCCCACCGCTCCCTAGCGGTCGCGGCACTGATTCCTGAATTTCAAATGCTATGAACTACCAGGACGGGCTTTTGTCGCCCAATGAAAAATGACAAATGATCAATGGCAAATGGCTAGTGCTTCTCTTTCGGCGCCGCGGCGGTGAGGATCTCGCAGCCGGTCTTCGTCACGAGAACGGTGTCTTCGATCCTCACGCCGCCCACGCCCGGCAGGTAGATTCCGGGCTCGACCGTGAACACCATCCCCTCCTGCAGCTTCACACGCGGGGTCTTCCACGAGATGCGCGGCGCCTCGTGCACCTCGCGGCCGATCCCGTGGCCGAGGCTGTGGCCGAATTCCTTCCCGTATCCCCTTGCCTTGATATATCCGCGCGCGATCTTGTCGAGCGTTCTCACCGCGAGACCCGGCCTGATCGCGTCCAGCGCGAGCCGCTGCGCCTCCGCGACAATCCGGTATATGCGGTGGAGCTTCTCGGGCACCTTGCCGCGGAACATCGTGCGCGTGATGTCGCAGTTGTACATGTCCTTGTGCGCGCCGAAGTCCATCAGCAATACGCAATTCTTCTCAACCTTCTTCTCCCCTGCCCTGGCGTGTGGGAGCGACG
>JAVHLO010000598.1 GCA_031082105.1 Planctomycetota bacterium | reverse complement strand
TACTCACTACCCGCTACTCGCTTCCGTACAGCGTCACCTCTATCCGATGGTCCATGAACGGTTTCGCCCTGATCCAGAGCCGCTTCGTCGGCGCCTCGGGGTCGAAACAGACGCGCCAGTGCAGGCGTTTCCGCAACCGTTCGTTCAATACCTTCTCGAACTCGTCATTCTCGCGCAGCACCTCAGACGCGGACCCGATCCGGCCGGGAGAACGTCTCACGAACCACACGCGCCGCCCCTCGCGTTTCACGAGCCGGACGAATTCGTCAGGCGTGAGACCGGGCGAATCCCCGTCACACGGCCGCCCGGTCAAGATCGACTTCGTCATGCCACCCCACACCCTGGGAACGCCGTCGTACATGTGGAGCAGAAAGAGGATGGGGAGTCGATCCTCCAGGTAGAGCGCAAACGGCCGGCTGGGCTGTGACAGGACTACCAGGTCGCCGCTCCGGGAACTGGCGAGCACTTGCCCCGCCACCTCGCGCGTTGGCTCGACGTAGGCCATGTTGTGGAAATCGCGGCCGAGGAAATAGTTCGCCAGCCCTGTCGCGTCCGCGATCGTCACGACGACCAGGGCAGCAAGGACGAGCGCGTGAAGGCGAACCTGCCGGCGCGTCCCGGACGCGTGAGGAGTCGCTTTCACGCCCCGCCCGCGTGCATGGGCCGCGTCCGCCGGCGCCGACATCACCCCGGGCTGAAACCTGAAGCCGCCAGCCGGGACGCGCAGCGCGCAAAAACCCGCCGCGCATACCACACTGTAGAATGGAAGCGAACCGAATACGTACTTCGGCGCGCCATGGCTCGAGAACGCAAAGACAAGACATGGAAGAACGAGCAGCGCGAACAGCAGGATGCCCGGTCGCGGCCCTCCGGTCGGGCCCGTGTCCTGCTGCCCCGTCCCGGCGTGATTGACACACGCCTCAGGCCCCTTGCGGCCCAAAAAGACGCAAAGCGCCCCAACGAAGAACAGGAACCCGAACGCCAAGGCCGCAGGCGCGACGATCGGCCATCTCCACGGGAGCACCGTCTCCCCGAGACTGAAGACATATGCCATGTACCCGAGCCGCCCAGCGACCCCGTACGGGATGGCGAACGCCTCCGCGCCCGTCGCGCGGTCAAACAGGCCGCGGATGTTCGACGCGCACGCAAGCGCCCACGGAAGAAGCGTCAGAAGCACGACGAACAGCGACAGGAGCCATCCGCGCAGTGCGACGCTCTCGCGCGGCCGCCCTGCGGCGCGAAACCTGACAAGGACC
Source organism: Planctomycetota bacterium (assembly GCA_031082105.1). Classification (GTDB taxonomy): domain Bacteria; phylum Planctomycetota; class MHYJ01; order JACQXL01; family JAVHLO01; genus JAVHLO01. Next base: position 905 of record JAVHLO010000598.1, on the reverse strand, counting down.
ATCGTCCCCAGCGCGAAGACTTGCTGCACCGCAAAGACCAGCATGAACGAATGGTGGACGGCCAAGCCCGCGCCACATGCCAGCCCGTAGCAGACCCAGGCAACAAGCGGCCTGCGCCTGCCCGGGCCGAGGCATACCATCAGCAGCCAGGTGCTCAACGCCGACGAGAAGCAGAGCATCGAATACGGGCGCACCTCCCTGCAGTAGAGCACAAACGCCGGCGCAATCGCCAGCAAAAACGCCGCGATGATGCCCCCGTTGGAGCCCGCCACTCGACGCGCCAGAAAGAACAGTATCGGAATCGAGAGAAATCCGAAGAAGACCGGCAGCAGACGCAGCCTCCACTCCTCTTCGCCAAGCTGACGCCAATAGTGGAGCAGGACAAAGAAGAGCGGCGGATGGTACGGGTCATGGTTGAGGAATGCTCCGTCCAAAGGGAGGCGCGCGTGGAAGACCGCGCTCGCCTCATCGTCCCAATAGCTCTTCTCCCCGAGCCGGTAGGTCAGCAGGAACGCGCCCAGCGCCATCACCAGGGTGAGACAGAGCCATGTCGGATTTTGGATTCTGGATTGTGGATTCTGGATTTCCATACGCGAATCGGACAGGCGCGATACCAATCAAAGGACAGCGAGAAAGCGGGCATCGCCCACCCCTTTACCGGACACAGATCCTACTACTAGCATAGAAGTCCGGACGTGTCAACCCTAATTGTCTTGACAAGAATACGCGCCCTTTGCTATAAGGATGCGATGCCGGTGCCTGTTGTTTCTTTCGTAGGCAAGTCCGGGGTTGGCAAGACGACCCTACTTGAAAAATTGTTGCCGGAGCTGGCGCGCAGGGGGATCAGGGCCGGTACGCTCAAACATGACGCGCACGACTTCGAGATGGATCACCCGGGCAAGGAC
>JAVHLO010000597.1 GCA_031082105.1 Planctomycetota bacterium | reverse complement strand
CTCGACCGCGAAGGGGAGTTTTCTTGCGCGCGCGCGTTGTCGACCGTGATTGCGCTGGCCAGGGTGCTCGACTTCGCCGCGGGCAAGCGGCTCCGTCATGGGAGTCTCAAGCCGACGTCGGTTCTCGTTACACCCAACGGGACCGTTCGGCTCGAAGGGATTGGGCTTCCTGCAGCCGTGCGTTCTTCCGAAACCGGGCGGACGGCGGCGTCGTCCCTTCCCGGCGCGAACGGCGATCCGCCGGAATGTTTCCTGCCATACGATGTCGGCTACGACCGGGTCCTCGAGTGTCCCGGGACTGACCCGCAGGTCGACCTCTACGGACTTGGTCTGATCCTTTACCACATGCTGGCGGGTGCGCCACCTGTAAGGGCGGCGAATTCGTCGGAACTGCTCTTCAGGCTCCGCCGTGTGGGTTGGCCCGCGCTTTCCAGGACGAGGACCGATATGCCTGCGGACGTGGGCCGCATTATCGATAAGCTGCGCAGCCGGGGCTACGGCGGGTATGGGAAACTCATCGATGACCTCCAGGCTGCGGCGGGCGCGGCGTCTGCGGACCCGCGGGCCGGCGCCGCCGAGTCCCGCCCGGCAGGTGAGAGCTTCGGTATCGCCAGGCTCGATGAAATCTGCGCGGAGGTCGGCGGCGGAAGCGCGGATCTCGACAAGAAATCGCGCGTCGCTGCAATGGTCAGGTCGGTGGTCGCCGTGCTGAAGAGGCCGCGTGTCAGAAAGCCGGCCATGGCGGCGGCGGGCATGGTCGCGGCGCTTCTCCTCGCGTTCGTGCTCATGCGACCGGTATACCTCTCGAAACTGGCGCCGCCACTACCGGAAGAGGCGCTGCTCGCGCCGCGCGCGCCGGCGTCGTTCGTGATGCCGGGCGCGAGCCCGCTCGATGCCGGGCAGGGCGGGACTGGAACCGGCCATCGTGCGGCCGGCGGCGATACTATCAAGGACGCGGAAGAGGCCTTTGCCGACGCCACGCGGTTCCATGCGTCGTTCTCCGACCAATATGCGCTCGCCATCGAGAAGTTCCAGCGTATCGTGACCGATTTCCCCGGTACCAAGTGGGCCTCGGACGCGCAGGTGCGACTCCTGGAGATCGCGACCTCGCGCGATGACGCGATGACGCACGAGTTCGAGATATTGACGAAGAACACCGACACGCTGGTCGAATGGGAAGACTATCGTGGCGCGGTCGGAAGGTATGAATCCTTTCTCGAACGGTTTCCCCAGACGAAGTACCGCGACCAGATCAGGGTGGAGATGGAGCGCATCCGCCGGAACGCGGCGACGAAGATCGAGCTCCTGGCTGCGCGGGCTGAGGACTACATCACGAAGCGGCTCCCGGACCTGGCCCGCGCGGAGCTCGAGCGTATCATCGAGCTGGCCGTCGACTCAAGCGCGGTCGCCGCAGCGCGGTTCAGGATTCCGGATGCCGACCGGGTCGCGAAAGAGATCGCCGGCGAACGCGCGGAGGCGAGCAGATCCCTTGCGGAACAACTGAAACGGCGCGCGTTCGTGGAAGATGAGGTGCCGCTCATCTGCAAGGAAACTGCGGTCTTCGACTACAAGAAGGCCCGCGCCACGCTTGAGGTGGCAATGGAGGAGTTCCCGTCGCCGGTTCCGCCGGGCCTCGACGCCCTCGCGAAGGCCATCGCAGCAAGCATCAACGCCGAAGAGGCGTTCGTCGATTCGTGTTTCGCGCAGGTGAACAGCGGCAAGCGCGAGATCCTGCTAAGCGAGTTCTACGGCAAGCCCGTGAAAGGAACCGTGAAACGGGTGGATAAGACAAGAATCGCATTCAAACTCGAAGGCGAGACCGCCACCGCGGCCGTGAAATGGGTCGACCTCCAGCGCGAAGAGACGCACAAGTTCTTCCAGCTCTTCCGCGGCGTGAACATCGAAAACTCGTTCACCTGGGGGTGCTTCTGCTTCCACCGGGGCAACTACGAAGAGGCCGTGAAGTATTTCAAGATGGCGCAGGGGCTCGCAGGCTCGCCGTCGGCCGCCGCCGCAGCGGAGCTGATCAAGCTGTGCGAGTAGCGGGTCGTAGGAGGCAGCTCCAGCTGCCGACGCGGCGGGTAGCGAGGGTCGCAAAGTCCCCCTTAGTAAAGGGGCCCCGACTGCGGTCGGGATCGCGGCTGCGGCCTTGAGATTCAGGGGGT
>JAVHLO010000596.1 GCA_031082105.1 Planctomycetota bacterium | reverse complement strand
AGGTCAAAGCTGCGGCTTTGACGCTCCAAATTCGCGACTATTCTTCGGCATGCCCCGAGGCGCATGCGGGCCAGGTTACGGAGTCGCTCAGATCGCGCGCGATTTGTTGCGCATGCCACTCCGACACGGCCAGGAGTCTCCAGAGCCGTTCAGGGTTCGAGCCACTCGCGTCCTTCCCGCCGCCGATGGCCTTCTCCAGTCCCGCGCCGTCAACCAGCTCGCGCAGGGCCGGTCGGCCGTCAAGCAGCCGCGCCTTCGCCTCCTCGGTCCGCAGGATTGCGAACGCGGTACGAAGCGACCGTGGGCGGCCTGCATCGGGTATCTCGAACGCCTTCGCGAGCGCGGACGGTGATCTTGCAGGCGAAGCCGCGCCCGGCTCAGGAGCCCGCCGGAACACCCCCCCGCCATACGATGGGAGCTGCGGAACGAGGTTCTTGAACGCGCTTTCCGCAAGGCCGTCCTCGGTCCCCTTCTTTGCCAACCATGCCCTGGGCATGCCGCATGCAAACTCGACGAGCAAGTGGTCGAAGAACGGGAGCCGGAACTCGACTGATGCCGCATTGCCGCAGGCCTCGATCGCAGGGAACAGCGTTTCAGCGAGAACCAATCCTGGCAGACCGAACGGACCCGCCAGCCGCGGATCCGCGCGCAGTTCTTCGGTGCTCCCGGACGCGGGATCGGTCCCGGTCAGTTGCGCCAGAAACGCCGCCACGAACTCCGGTGTCCGCTTGCGCCGCGCCTTGGCCGCAAGGCCCGCAATGAGACTCGCAAGCCCCGACGACACCTTCTTCACGAAGCCACCCGTGCGCGACTTGCGAAGCACCTTCGTCTTGGCCTCCGGGCCGGACTCTCCAACCGCTTCCAGGCCCGGCTCCGGCGCGGGCGAGAGGCGGAGCATCTCCTCCAATCCGAACCCGTACAACACCGCGCGGGCCGCGCTGCCGCACATCCTGGCGGCCTGGACGAAATCGACCGCCTCCGCAACCGCGCACGGCCCGCCAAGATGCCATTGCAGCTTCGCAAGGAGCGAAAAAAAGATGTCTACGTCCAGGTCGACAAGGAACTCCGAATGGTCCGCGGAATAATGCCGTGCGACCGTCCTCGAATGCTCGAGCTGGTCGAACGCCGCCAGCCCGAACCCGACCGCCAGCGTCCGCGTCGGTTTCTTGTAAACCAGGTTTGCCAGGCCGGCGACAACCGCGCTGCCGAGATCGGTATCGACCAGGACACTGGGCGGGCTCGTATCGCGCGCGCGAAGCTCCACGGACTCGAATAGCTCCGAGAAGAACTTCTCCGCCCCCTCGGGAAACGGCTCGGCCAGCCCGGCGGACAGGGTGGGCTTCCAGTATTTCCATGTCTCGGCGTACGTGCCGTCGAACGTATGGAGACAACCGGGCGGGACCTTGCTGATTCCATCGAAGGCCGTCGCGGGCGGCGGGATGTAACCCGACTCGACAAACGCCGCGAGCGCGGCGGTGTTCGCCCTGCGCGCGATCAGGCCCGACTTGAGTATCGCCTTCGCATCCGATGCGAACAACAGCACGTTGCCGGCCTGCGCATGGAAGATCGAGCGTTCGCCGAGCCTGTCGCGGACGAGAAAGATCCTGTCGAGCGCGGTATCCCACAGCGCGAACGAGAACGGGCCGCGCAGCGAACTCGCGCACGCGATCCCGTAGTCTTCGTAGAGGTGAAGAACGACTTCCGCGTCGAGCTCCGTTGCAAACGTGTGCCGCTTGCTGCGGCAGACCTTCTTGAGTTCAGTGGCGTTGACGATATGCCCCGTGTACGCGAGCACGACGCCGCCGTCTTCGCTGGTCAGCGCAGTGATTGGTTTTCCACCGGACGGTTCCGGAACAACACAGAACACGCCCAGCGTCCTGCGCGGGGTGACGTGCTGCCAGTGGTTATCCGAAGCGCTTGGCTTGCGCGCCATGAAAGAGCCCATGCGCGTGATCAGCCCCGGCTCGACCGCCGGCGCCCCGCCGGGCGAACATGCTCCGCAGAAGAAAGTCATGGCGGCGATTCTATAGGCGCGACGCGTCGCTGTCAAGAAGAACTGCATGATTCAACGCAGCGCCGAACCTGACGACTTTTCGTTGACACCCCTGCGTTCTTGTGTTAGCTTCCGTTCCTTTTGATCGGGCATGCGGCCCGTCCGGGTATTCGAACCGGT
>JAVHLO010000595.1 GCA_031082105.1 Planctomycetota bacterium | reverse complement strand
GAGAAGCACCTGAACCGCTACGTCACCGAGTTTGGCTTCCGCCACAACACCCGCGTGGCGCTCGGCTACAATGACAGCCAGCGCACCGACATGGCCGTGATCGGCACCGTCGGGAAACGCCTGACCTATCGGCGGACTGACGAAGCCTACGTTTAGGTTTCAGGCTTTGCGTCTGGCGCGTCTGCGCCGGAAAAAGCCGTCTTCTTTTTCTTTTGAGGACTCCGGTTAGGTTGCGGCGGGGTGGCGAGCATCCGCTTGACCACTTCGTCGCGGCGCTTGGCTGCTTCGTCGGGGCACTCTTCCATGGAGACACCTAGCATCGTTTCAGTGAGGATAGTTCGCATAGCGAAAACACTGCCTGCCAACATTACACTCCTTCTTCCCGGAATGCCCGAACCAGAAGGAGTTGAACCGCCCCATATCGTTCTGCGGGTGGAATTTCCCGATATGGAGCCATACCACGCCTGCTTGGGCCGCTTCTTGGACGAATGGGGCAAGCTGGAGATCCAACTCCGGCTCCTGTTCAAAAGCTTACTCGGAACGGATCACTCGCGCGCAATGGCGCTTTCGGCCGGACTGTCCGGCAAGGCCCTCACCGACGCCCTGGTCTCGCTGGCCGATGTCGCTCTTGCACAAGCGGACTTGGACACGTTCATCGTCCTGACCGAACGCCTAAAATCTCTGACCCAGCGGCGAAACTATCTCATCCACGGGTACTGGATGGCTGAGATTATTGCCTTCAACCAAAGGAACGGCGACGTGACCTTCAAGTTGAAGGTGGTCCGGGAATACCCTCCAACTTCCTCCCGCGCTCGCGAAGCCCTCGCAAACCCGAAGAACCAGCGTGAGAGAGCGAAGTACGTTTTTCAGAGGAAAAGAATTGATCAGATCGCTGCCAACGTCGCGGCCCTCCGCGACGATCTTGCGGCGTTCATGAAAACCGCGCGGATGGCCCCAGCGCAGCGCGAATTATAGACAACGCACCCAGCCTCAAGGACGCGGATAGCTCGCCATCGCCCCTGCCATCAGCAATCCATTCGTCCAGTGCCCTTGCAGCCCTCTCGACGGCTTCGGGCGTAATCTCGATCTCAGTCAGTGCCGGCCTGTCATTCTTCGTCATAGGGAATATTCCTTGGTATGCAAAGTGCATAATTAGGAATAAATTCCTAACTATGCACCAAGCATCCTTGGTATAAGGTCGGGGTGAGCCCCCTCAGATTCCCGCCTCGACGTAGAGATCACCCGGGGACGGTCGAGGCCGGGGTGGACGCCCTTTATAAAAGTCTTGGAGGGTTGGGGGCTCGACCGGGGCGCGAGCCACGTGTTCGAGAAGTCATCCGCGCCGCGCTACAAGAAAGTCGTAAATCCGAGCCGCACGCTGGGCCGATCGATGATAGAATCGGGTGTCACTCCTGATCACGTCCAGCGGGATAGCGACGAGCTCCATTTCAGAAGGCCGGCCAACGAAGGCCCGAGCGGGTGAGAATATCAAAAACGAGGGGTCTAGCTTGTGCGTCCCGGCACACGTGGCGTGTGCGATGGTGTTGCGAGCATGAGAGTGGCGCTCCAGGGCCTTCTTGAGCTTTCCAAGCCGCTGAGCCCGGCGGCTTTCACCGCTGTGGAGGCATAGCTTTTTGAGCTTCAGCACCTTGGTGGATACGTCGAAGTTTTCGAGCAGGATGCTGCCTTGGTCGAGAGACATCCCGAACCCCAGCACTAGGCAACCGGTGATCATTGTGTCGAAGCGTGCCGCCGCCAGTACCAAATCGATCATGGCCAACTTGGCCTCGCGGTGGATCACGAAGGCGGTATGTTCGGGGGATAGGTCCAGCGGCCGGGAAGTCATGACATGGTGCGCCCCATAAACCAGCCTCCGGACCCACGGCCGAGCGCCGCAACGAAGTGGTCAGCGTATGCTTGCCACCCCGCCGCAGCCTAAGCTGAGTCCTAACAAGGGGAAGGTTTCCCCCGCTTCCGCAACGTGCAACGCCTGAAACCTAAACGTAGGCTTGCGAGGGCGCCGATGCTGGCTCTCGTGTCGGCGGGAGCAGGCCTAGCCCCCTCCCGTCATCCTCGGGCTTGACCCGAGGATCAGACTGTCCGGTGCGCGGTGGAGCGGCGCACGGGCGGGGTTTCAGGGCCGTCCCATGGGCACAGCCTGCCTCTCGCCTCTGATCCTC
>JAVHLO010000594.1 GCA_031082105.1 Planctomycetota bacterium | reverse complement strand
GGACACCGCCTGCCGGAGTACGTGGAGCTCCATGCGCGCATCAAGGCAGGCGCGCAGAAGATGCTTTACACCAAGAACACCATCTACCTGCTCACCTCATCCGGCACAGGCGGCATGGAGGCCGCCGTCCGCAATTGCGTCGGCAAGAAGGTGCTCCACTGCATCTGCGGCGAGTTCGGCGAGCGGTGGATGGAAATCTCGAAGAGCAACGGCAAGGAAGTCGTCCCGCTGCGGGTGGAATTCGGAAAGGCGATCAAGCCCGAGATGGTCGACGCCGAGCTCGCCAAAGGCGGGTACGATGCGATATGCGTCACTCACAGCGAGACGAGCAGCGGCGTCATGAACCCGGTCTACGAGATCGCCGAAGTGGTCAAGAAATACCCGGACGTGCTTCTCCTGATCGACATGGTCAGCTCGATGGCCGGCGCGAAACTCGAAGTGGACAAACTCGCCGTCGACGTCGCAGTTTCCAGCACGCAGAAAGGCTTCGGCCTGCCGCCGGGGTTCACTGTCATGCCCGTCAGCCAGCGCGCGCTCGACCGCGCCGCGAAAGTGCCGAACCGCGGCTACTACTTCGATTTCCTCGTCTTCAAGGAGTTCGACGCGAAGAACCAGACGCCGACGACGCCTTCCATCCCGCACCTGTATGCCCTGGCGCACCAGTTTGAGAAGATGGAGAAGGAGGGTATCGAAAACCGCTGGAATCGCCATCTCGAGCTGGCAAAGACCTGCCGCGCGTGGGCGAAGTCGAACGGGTTCGGTCTCTTCCCGGAGCCGGGCTACGAGGCCATCACGTTGACCTGCATCGACAACTCGGCCGGCAAGGTCAACGTCGCAAAGATGAACGAAGAACTGGCCAAGTGCGGGTACGTGATCTCCGCCGGGTACGGCAAGCTGAAGGACAAGACCTTCCGCATCGCGCACATGGGCGATTGCACCGTGCAGGAGTTGAAGGAGCTGCTGGCGACGATCGACGAAGTCAGAAAGAAACTGTAGCAGTTGAGGATTCGGCGAGAAGGCCTCTTCGCCGGGCGTTTTTCCGCGGACGAAATCGCCCCGACTGCGGTCGGGATGAAGAATGGGGCTTTCGACGGTGCGGCAGTTCATTGCGGGGTGCGCGGGCATGATCAAGCGTGTAGTGAAGAGGCTTTCGTTAAAGGACTCGGGCTCCGCCGGCGACGCTCTCTCCTACTGGCTGACAAGAAGCGCCGATGAGCGCGTTGCCGCTGTGGAATATCTGCGAAGGCAGAATCATGGAAGTTCAGCCAGACTTCAGAGAATTGCTCGCGTTATTCAACGAGGTCGGAGTTGAGTACGTCGTGGTCGGCGGGTACGCACTTGCTTTCCACGGTGCGCCTCGGTATACGGGCGATATCGACATTCTTGTCCGGCCGGGGGCTGCCAACGCGAGGCGGGTGCTCGAAGCTCTGTCAAGATTCGGGTTTGGCTCTGCGGGTGTGGTCGAAGGCGATTTTGAGGGGCAAGGCATGGTTGTGCGTCTTGGCGTTCCGCCCGTTCAGGTTGATCTGACGACATCACTGACAGGGGTATCGGCGGACGACGTCTTTTCGCGCAAGGTTCTCGGCAGGTACGGCGACGTCCCGGTATTCTACATCGGGCGAGACGACTTCATGCGGAACAAAAGAGCCGTTGGAAGAAAAAAGGATCTGGCAGATCTGGAGGCGCTTGGAGCGGAATGAACGTACGCACGAGCACGATCGAGTTTCGCGCGCAGGGCAACTGTGATGTCGTCGACATTACGACACGGGTCGCCGACTGTATACGGAGCGCCGAGGTGCAGAACGGCATCGTGGTGATTTTTGTACCCGGGAGCACGGGCGGCCTGACGACGGTCGAATACGAGCCCGGGCTTGTGAAAGACCTGAAGGAGGCATTCCAGCGCATCGCCCCGCAGGGGCCGCGCTATCATCATGACGACCGCTGGCAGGACGGCAACGGCCACGCGCATGTCCGCGCGTCGCTCGTCGGCCCGTCGCTCGCCATCCCCATCGTCAACGGCAGGATGTCGCTCGGGACGTGGCAGCAGGTGGTCTTTGTCGATTTCGACACGCGCGCCCGGCTGCGCGAGCTCGTCGTGCAAATGGTCGAATAGCCTGCATTGTTCACGAATCAAGGAAAAGCATCGACAGACTGTCATTCCGAACTCGGTTCGGAATCTCC
>JAVHLO010000593.1 GCA_031082105.1 Planctomycetota bacterium | reverse complement strand
ACTTGTGAAGATTCGGGTGAAGAAAGCCCCGTTTCGTCGTTCTGGACTTGTTTTCCGCCCATAGCGGGATCCGCCCGAGGCGGAAACCGAGTTCGGCATGACACGCAAGGTTTTTGTCCAGCGGAATCCGACGAAAGGAGGTGACCCAGCACAAAGAAACCGTGTACCGGACGCTGAATCGGTAGTCCGATTCGGCAACTCATCAAGACGGGCCGAGGGGCAGACCCTGTGACGCCCGGCCAACCTGTTCGCCCCCAGGCGAATAAGGTGGCAAAGTCTGAGCGCGAGACACGCGTTCCCTGTTTGTCTCGCCGGCGATGAGCCTTGCACCATGACCCAGCAAGAACCCTCTCGTCGGCGAGAGGGTTTTTTGTTTTTTGGACAGGAGGCGACCCATGGTGCTTCAAGGCGGTTGGTTCATCTCCCCGGAGGGGGAAACACACGAGGTGCTCGAGCACTTCGCCTTCGTCAAGGCGAACCCGGCCCTCTTCGGGCTTTCAAAGAAACAGACGGCTGGATGGACGCGAAAGGATCGAGATCGTGCGCTGCGGCTGGTCCTGTCGGGCGGTTGGATCCGCGTACGTGACGGGACATTCGAGACGTCGAGCCTCACCTCGACCGCGGTGCGCAATATCAGAGGCTTCCTCAAGCAGATCAAGGCGTGGCGGCAGGACTCTATCCGCGTCACTGAGCACAGAGACGCGATAGTGCTTCGGACGACGGCCGCGCTGTTCCTGGGCAAGGAGAGCGCGGTCTTCGCATACAAGAAGAAACTGCTTGAGAATGCGGCGCACACGGTTCGGAATATCCGGACAATGTCCACAAACCCCTTCACTTCGCCCACGGTCGTTCCGGGGCGGGGGATCTTCGTCCCGACCGGTCCGCCGGTCGTCTGCTCGGGGGAGGGAGATGTCGAGATCGATGTTCCCGCCTCTCCGACGGTTCTGCCGGGCGGGCGGGTGTTCGTGCCGACTGCGCCGCCTGGCGGTGCATGGATTGTTCGCGGCGGCAAAGTGTTCCCGCCCACCGCGCCGACGCGGCGTCAAAAGCCAAAGCCGGGCGTGACCGCCGCCCAAGTGCGCAAGGTTGCGCGTACTGCGCCGCCCCAGGGCGGCAGACCGGGGCGCAAAGGGAAGAGAGTGGGCGCCGGAGGAGGAGAGTAGGCCTCTCAATACGGCTGGCCCACCCACGGGAATGCCCTTGGGTCGCGAAGAGCTGTGTCCATCAACTTTTCTGGACGCGCAACGCGATGTTCTGCTCGTCTTGCTCGAGAATCGGACAATGCGAGCAGTCTCTTCGCCCTATCATGCTGTTCGCGCCCTGAGCGATCGAAGGCGCATGCGGTGGTTGCGCTGGATGTGCCGCCGGAGGTACGGTCGCAGGCAGGAGTATCGCTGCAGTCCTCGGCACAACCGTGAAACGGGGCATGACACGGAGCCTAAATCAGGGAGCCTAATCAGGGAGCTAACTAAGGAGCTAATCACGGATTCCCACCTGAAAACACGACACAGACGCGCGGCTCTGCCCTGAACCAGATGCGCGGAAAGGAAGGAAGTACACAAGCGTGATGATGTCGTGAAGAGGGCGCGTGGCGCAATCAAGGGCGTGGTCGGCGCGTCGAAAGTACCAAATGTGCCGGAATTCTCGGATGATGTCGCCATCTGGCCTGACCTAGTCGTGATCTGGGGGCGCCGGCATCCGTGCCGGCACCATTGGAAAACAGGCTGGTAGGGAAACCGGCTTGTCGAGAGTGCCAAATGTGCCGGAATTCTCGGATGTTGTCGCCATCTGGCCTGACTTGGTCGTGATCTGGGAGCGCCGGCATCCCTGCCGGCACCGTTGGAAAACAGGCTGGTAGGGAAACCGGCGCATCGAGAGTGCCAAATGTGCCGGAATCCTCGGATGATGTCGCCATCTGGCCTGACCTGTTGCTGAACGCACGCGAGATCCCCTCTCTCCCCTTTGGGGGGAGAGGGCGCGGGTGAGGAGGCGAAGACAACCGTGTGTCGAATCTCGTCGGAGATACGCGAACGGTGCAGGCCAAGGGAATCATGCTCCTGTAACAGAACCACCCTGCGCGGTTTGCCGCGATAACGGAAGACGCGATCAAGAGAACCGCCGGCCGTGGTTCATCACGATACCGGAAAACAGGATCGAGAAGGCGTCTGCCCCGCCCGCAGAAATG
>JAVHLO010000592.1 GCA_031082105.1 Planctomycetota bacterium | reverse complement strand
CGCGGATGTCCGGATGGATCTTCTGTTCCACGGACCCCTTCGGACCCTTGACACGCACCTCGTTCTTGTCAACCACCACCTGCACGCCGTCCGGGAGCGGAATCGGCTGTTTTCCTATGCGCGACATCTCATGTCAACCTTACCAGACTCTGAAAATCACTTCACCACCCAGTTTCAGCTTGCGACAGTCGTTCACGCACATTATGCCCTTGTTGGTCGACAGGATGGCGGTCCCGAGCCCGTCGACGACCTTCGGGAGGTTCTTGTGCCCCCTGAACTTGCGGCAGCCGGGCTTGCTCTCGCGCACGATCTCTTCGATCAGCGCCGACCCGTCGGGGTTGTACTTCAGGTAAACCTTCACCCACTTGAGCACCGCGCCCTTCTTCGTCTTTGTATCGAATTCGCGATAGTCGCTGATGTACCCCTGCTCTTTCAGGACTTTCAGGATGGCAACCTTGAAGGTGGAGCCCGGTACGTTAACTGTCTCGTGCCCCGCCTGTCCGCCATTGCGGATGCGGGTCAGCATGTCGGCCACAGGATCGGTCATGTTCATGTCAAACTCACCACTAACGTCCAGTAATTGAAACGTCGTCGATCCGCACATAGGGGGACGTGAGCCCTGAATCGGCTTTGCGCGACTCCTGGGACACGCCCGAGATCCGTCCGAGGAACTCGGCCACGTTCCCTGAGATCAGGGTTTCGGTGACCGGAACGCTGATCGCGCCGTTCTCGATCAGGAAGCCGCCCTTGACGACGCCGGAAAAATCACCGGTAACCGTATTCGGCCAGCCGGCAAGCCTGGTCACGAGCACTCCCCGCCTCACGTCCGCCAGCATCTTCTGAAGCGGCATGGGCCCGGGCAGAATCCGCACGTTCGTCGGCCCGATCCCGGGTACCTGTCTCATGCCGCCGGCGGCGTGGCCGTTGCTCGTCTTCTTGTCCTTTCTGGCCGTGTACGAATTAAAGAAGTAGTTCTCGAGAATCCCGCAATTGACCAGCTTCATCGGCGCCGGCGGAATGCCTTCCCTGTCGAACGGGGTCGAGGCGGTGCCGCCGGCCAGAAGCCCGTCGTCTTCAACCGTAAAGAGGCTCGAAGCCACCTGCGTTCCGATCTTGCCGGCCCACTTGCTCATCCCCTTCTGCACGTTCCCCGCATCGGAAGCGGACAGCAGCCATGCGGCGAGCAGAGTCTCGACCGCGAACGGGTGCAGCACGACCGTTCCCTTGAAGCTGGCGATCTTTTTCGTACCGAGCGACTCGACCGCCTGCTTTGCGGCGCTCAGCCCGACGTTGACGGCATTGATCCCCTTCGCGTTTCGCGCGTCCTCGAACTCGAAGGTCATGCACGACACATCCTCGCCGTCACGCGCCAGGGCGACGAGGAGACAGGAGAAGAGGCTCTGAGAATCCTCGGCCTTGACCCCTTTCGAGTTCACGACCGCGCGGCTCGAGGCCGACGCGGAGAATCCTCCACCCTCGATTGCGACGCGCGGGTCTACCCCATGGGCGGCTTTCAGCATATCGTGCACTTGCCGGAGCGCCGCTCCAACCTCGAACGTCTCCGCGGCCGCATCGTACAGGCCCTCGATCTTCGGGGCGGGCCTTGAAGGCTCCGGCATGACGTTGTTCTCATCCGAAGGCGAGACCTTGGCGAGCGAGACGGCCCTCGCAGCGGCCTCCTTGACGCGACCCTCATCGAGCGAATTCACGTAGGCAAAACCGAGCCCCGTGTTTTTGAAGGCGCGAATGCCGACGCCGTCGGCCGTCTGCTGCGAGGCGGACTTGATGCTCCCCGCTTCGACGCTCACGCCGATCTCAAAGCCGCGCGTCACGTAGACCTCGGCCTCGTCGGCACCGGCCTTCAGACAGGCGGCAACACCGTTCTCAGCAATCGGCAAGAGGCTCATGACTATCTTCCGCCGACAGTGGCAACACATCTTACGCAGGCGCCGCCCGCATCGACGCGCGCGGGCTGGCCTTTTCCGCACATTCCGCCGCCCAGACCCCATTCAAACTTGTCGCTGACTGCGTCCACGGTTGCGAGCACCTCGAACGCCTTCCCGCTGATGGTCACGCCGCGCAACGGTGTTCCCACCTTCCCGTTTTCAATCTTGAACGCTTCCTGGACCGTGAACATGAACTCGCCGTTCACGTCGGCCTGCCCGCCGCTCGCGCCCTTCAAAAGGTAACCGG
>JAVHLO010000591.1 GCA_031082105.1 Planctomycetota bacterium | reverse complement strand
GACGGAATCTCCTTTACGACGTGTCCAGCCCTTCGCTGAAGGAGATGCCCCCGACTACGGACGGGGGAATGACAGCGAATCGAAGTTCATGAATTGATCGGGCTGGTCCTCCGAGACGGCCGGCAGGGATGCCGGCGCTCCCAGATGCGAGGCCCGTCCCGTATCCCTTGTCCCTTCTCCCGTGCCCCTTCTCCCGTGTCCCTTGTCCCTTGTCCCGTGTCCCGTGTCCCCCGTCCTCTACTTCCCGCCTTCCACATTGATGCGATCGAGTTTGCCTGTCCTGCGGCAGAGGTCGATGAGGAGCCCCTTGGCCTGGTTCACGATATCGGGCGAGGTGGCTTCCTTCATGACCTGCCTGAGCACGGCCTCGGCGTCGTCGGACTTGCCGTTCTGTTCGAGGAGTCCGGCCAGCCTGAACCGATACGAGGCCTTCGCGGCCGGATCCGGCGCGGCTTCGGCGGCTTTTCGAACGAACTCGATCGACTTGGTCTGGTTGCCCCGCGCGCCGTAGAAATCGGAGGCGCCCATGAGAAACTGCGGGTCGTTCGGGGCGGCATCGAGCATCTTGAGTATCCACTTGTCGGCATCGGCCTGCTTGTCGCCTGTCGCGCACAGGTTGGCGATCTTCTGATAGAGTGTGGCGCGGGCGGGACCGGAGGCTGTCTCCGCCATCTGTGCGTAGATCGCGACTGCCTTGTCGACTTCCTTGAGGCTGACGTAGAGGTTCGCTATCTGTTCGTCGTACTGTTGCTTGCCCGCGGGTTCGAGTTTCCCGAGCTTCTCCATCGTTGCGATTGCCCTCCTGGGCTCGCCGTTCTGCACCTGGAGCTGCGCGAGGCGCGAGAGGAGGCCGCGGTCCTCGGGCCTGACCTTGATGAGCATCTCGCAAAGTTCCATGGCGCGTTTCGGGTCTTGCTTGTAGCTGGTATAGATCGACAGGAGTTTCTCGGTCAACTCGACATCGCCGGGCGCGGCAACGAGTTTCTCTTCCAGCTCGCCGACATACTTCCCCATGAGGCCGGTCTCATTGTAGAGGGACATGAGGCCGGATTCGAGCATCTGGCGCTGGTTGGGGTCCTTGGTCTCGGCAACGAGCGCCTGCATGATGGAGATCGCCTTCTGCGGTTCGCCGGCCCTGGCCCAGGCGCGGGCGATCGTCTGCTCATGCTGCATACGTCTTCCGGTATCGGACGGATTCCTGGCGATGAGCGCCTCACACGTTTTGATGAGTTCCTTGTGCTTCCCGGTCTCTTCGTAGAGGTTGGCGAGCGTCTGGAGCCACGTTTCGTTTGCCGGTTCGCGGTCCAGGAGCAGAATCGCGACGGCAATCGCCTCGGGGGCGTTGCGTTTGAGCGCATAGTGGATATCGAACAAGGCGAGCAGCGCCTCTTCGTCGTCGGGGTTCTTCTTGAGGCGCGCCTCGAAATCGGCGGCGGCCTTGTCGAGCTTGTTCTGCATGTTGAGGGCCTGGAGAAGCTGGCGCTGGTACTCCCGCCTCTGGCCTTTGTCCTTTGCCTCCTTGATCAGCAACGTGTAGTATTCCTCCGCCTTGACTCCCTTACCGAGCCTGGCGTAGTTCTGAGCGAGGTTCTGCATGTATGACCGGCGGCTCTCCGGGTCTTCGGAGAGCTTGACGGCCTGGAGGAAGTTCGATTCCGCGGCGGCCTCGTCGCCCATCTGGATGGAGGCCTGGGCGAGCTGGTAGTGATACTGCGCCTTGGCGGACGAGGTTTTGGCCTGTTCGATGGCCTTGAGGAAGCCCTGGACTGCGAGGTCGGTTTTTCCGAACCGGAGGTGGACCTGGGCGAGCTCGGCGTTGTACGAGGCCTCGTCGTACGTCTGCGTTCCAGCGGCGGTGTTTCCGCCCTGGCCGCGCGGAACGTGGGTCGTGGCGCCGGAGCTCGTTCCGGCGGACGACCCGCCCGAGGTCGCGGGTCCGGGCTGCTTGTTGTCGCAAGCGACGAGGAGGCACAGGAGGGCCAAACTGACGGCTGCGCGGGCAAAGAACAACGCGCTCGTGCGGGCTGGAGGCAGGCTACCGCCTGACTTTGGCGCCGCCCCACGGGGTAAGTCGCCCTGCGTCAACAAATGCGCTGGACCGGTTCGCTGGCTCATGGCATACTCCGACAGAATGTGGGGACTAGCCCGCATCATTCACGAATCAAGGAAAAACATGGACAGACTGTCATTCCGAACTCGGTTTCCGC
>JAVHLO010000590.1 GCA_031082105.1 Planctomycetota bacterium | reverse complement strand
ATGATATTCTGCGGTTTGATATCGCGGTGCACGATCCCCTGCTGATGCGCGGCCTCGAGCGCGAGCGCGACGATGCGGATGACGGTCGCCGCCTGGCGCGGGGACTGTTTCTGCCTCGACAGACTCTGCCCCTCGATGAACTGCATCGCGATGAAGTGCTTGCCGTCCTCGACGCCCATGTCGTAGACCTGGCAGATACTCGGGTGGGTGACGGCTGCGGCGGTATGGGCCTCGCGGAAGAATCGTTTGACCTCATCCGACTCACCGCTCTGGCTGCCGGGCGCGGCCGATTCGCTGAGGAGGAATTTCAAGGCCACGGCCCGGGCGAGGCTGGTGTCCCAGGCCTTGAAGACCGCGCCCATCCCGCCGCGGCCGAGCTCCTGCAAGAGCACGTACTTTCCGAAGACGCGTTTCGGGTCTGTGGCGGCCTCGCGCACCTCGGGCGGGAGCGGCCTCAATGAGAAACTCGACCGCTTCGAAAGCGCGACGGAATCGGTCTGGCCGGGCGCCTTGAGGGGCGTGCCGCACACCACGCCAGCCTCGGTCTTCTTGCAGACGTATTTCTTCTTCGGGTCGATATCGAAGAGGCGGTAGACGGAGCCGCACTTCGGGCAGGTGAGGACGACGATCTGCTCGCGCAGCTTGAGCACCTCCTCGACCTGGGACATGCCGATGTAGCCCTTGCGGATGATGATATCGCCGAGACGGGGGGCATTGGCGGGGATGGCCTTGCGGGCCTGGTCCTGGAGGTTGAGACACTCGGCGACCTGCTCGCGGGTGCAGAACCCTTTGCGGACGAGTAGCTCGCCGAAGAGCAGGTCCTCCTCGCGGAGGTCCTGCGGCACGGAGACGGGCTGCTGCAGTCCGCTGGATCTTGCGCCCATGGGGTACTGTCCCGAACTCAACCTCGCCTGGTGGAAACGACCCGACACATTGTCCTTGTCATTTCCCGTGAATGGCCCGGCCTGCTTTCCTCCCGCGAGGCATACTACGACGGCATGATAGCACACTTCCCGCGGTTGACGCAAGAACTACTCGCTTCGGCCGTCCGCGCTCCAAGCCCCGCGAGCGTTTTCTTGACTCTGCAAGCGGAGCCGAGTATGCTACAACCGTGTTTGGAATTGTCGGACACAGAGACAGCGCACGTGGTCAAGCGTATAGGAGCTTCGAATCACCCTCACCCTCACCCTGACCCTCTCCCTCAGCGAGGAGAGAAAAGATGAGTTGCGCGTCGTGGTACAACGACTACTGGACGGGCCCGGTGGCGTGCAACAGCAAATGGAAGACCAACTACGTCGCCGTCGTGGAGCCGCCGGAGAAGACAGGTCGCGTGAACCCGGTCCCGCCTCCGCCGCGCAGGGGAAGAATCAGCCCGCCTGACTGAGTCGTCAAGGCGGCGGAACAATGGGTACAGCAGTACGACCTCGCCGCGACGGCAGCGGATCTACTTCGGACGATCCGTGCCGGGCGCATCCTTGCAGGAGAGGTTCCACCGCTTCTCGAAAGTCGAGTCCTTCTCCAGCACGAACTCGCCTTCCGTGTTGCTCACCGGCCTGCGGTCGGAGCACAGGCACCATTCGCCGTGGCTCTCGCAGATGTTTGAAGAAGCCGCGACGATGCGATAGTGGTACTTGCCGTCGGGCAGTCCGGTCAGCGTAAACCTGCCCTCCTTGTCGCACCAGACGTCGATCATGAACTCACGCCCGGCGGACTTGTCGGCATAGACGGAGACCAGGATCGAGTTCTTTTCGCTCAGGCACGCGCCGTCGATCGTAACGACCCCGACGATGACGGTCTTGTGCGTGCTGAAGTCAGTCTGCGCCACGAGCGTCAACGCATGCATCTCGGCCTGGGCAGGGGGCAAAGGCTCCGCAAAGGCGTACGATGAGACCCTGAACACGCATCCGGCCTTGTCGGTACCTTCGTAGATGTGAGTGACCGGCACACCTTCGCTCCCTCCGTACTGCGGTTCGATGCCGTAGAAGACCGCCTTCCCGTTCTCGGCCGTCGTCGTCTCTTCCGGGTGAGCATCGGAACAAATGACACTGCGCTTCGCCAGCGGCAGGTTCTTCTCATCCACGACCGTTACAAAGACGTAGTGCGCCGGAAGAAGGCGCACGTTGATCTCCCGACTCTTTCCGGCCGGCGCTTCGAAGATCAGACTTGTGGGAGAAGATGGGCCCGCTTTGACCCTGGAGAACCGCTTGT
>JAVHLO010000058.1 GCA_031082105.1 Planctomycetota bacterium | reverse complement strand
CATGGAATCTCGAAATCAAATGGAATCAGGAAACTAGGGCCGCAGGATACCAGGGAATCAGGACATCTGGATACCGGGCCATCAGGTTAGCCGAAACATTCGCACCGTTTGTTGGATTCCCGCTTTCGCGGGAATGACATGTCCACGTTTCTTCATGAATAGACCGGGTCAGCAGGCTACGGCGTCGAGTCTCGGTGCTCTTTGCTCTTCGCTCTTTGCTCTTTGCTCTTTCCCCTTCGCCCTCTCCTACTTCACCTGCTTCTCCTCTCTGGGCTTCAGGATTTTGAGCACTTTCAGAAGGAACGGAAGGCTCCCCTTGACCCGAAGCCGCCCCTGGAAGATGTGTTTTACGGCGCCGAGCATGGAGACCGATTGCGCGAGCGCGGCCAGAGAACCTTCGATGCGGGCGGTCGGCTTCACTTCCGAAGCGGATGAGATCCTTACCCGTCCGTTCTCGAAGAAGATGTGCGCGCGCATCTTCCCGGCGCCGATCGCCAGCGAACCGTCCATCTCCTCGGCCACGGCGAGGGCCTCCTGCGTCCGCAGGTTGCGCTCGATCGTCTGGCGCAGGATCAGGCACAGCATGTTGGTGGTCTCAGGTGATTCAACCACGACTTCCACCATTATTGTCTCCTTCGCATGAGACCATGTAGAAGACCCGCTTCTGGTGCAGCGGCGTCCCGCCCGTCTCGGGCAGCCAGCAGGAATTCGGACACTCTACGTCTTTCCCCCGGCGAAAGCAAGAAACTCGCGACACTGCTGTTTTTCTTGAAGTGGGCGGGGCTTTGGCATACATTGGCGCGTGCCGGGAACAGATTGTCATTCCCGCGTCCCGCTCTGAGCGGGATCCGCCTGTGGCGGAAAAGCGGGAATCCAGTATCGGCAGCTGGAGCTGCCTCCTACAAAGTACTACGGTGGTGCCGGATGACCTCGCACAAAACCGAACCAAGAGGCGCCCTGTTCGATCTGATGCCTTCGCTCGCGAAGACGACGCCCTTTGTGCAACTGGGCGCGTTCCCCACGCGGGTGCAGGAGCTGTCCAACCTGGCCGAGAAGCCAGCCGGCGGCGCGTTGTGGATGAAGCGCGACGACGAAACGTGCCCCGGCCTGCTGGGCGGCTGCAAGGTGAGGAAGATGGAGTTCCTTCTTGGCGACGCGCTGGCCCGCGGCGCCAACCTGGTGACGGTGCTGAGCGCCTCGGGGTCAAACTTCCTGAGGTCCGTCGCCGCGCACGCCGCGCGCCTCGGCATGAAGACGTGCGCGATGCTCTACGACCAGTACGAGAGCCCGATGGCGAAGCAAAACCTGGCGGAAAGCGAGCGGGTAGGCGTGCTGCACGGCCGGATCTTCAGCAGGCTGGCCCTGCCGGCCGCGCTCCTGCTCCAGCGGGCCGGCAAGGTCTGGGGAGTGAACAGGTCGCACATGCCCCCGGATCCGCGGGTCTATCCGATGCCGCCCGGCGGGTCGTCGCCGCTGGGATGTCTCGGCTATGTTTCGGCGGCGCTGGAACTGGCCGGCCAGGTTTCGGCCGGCCTTCTCCCTCGTCCGGACTATGTCGTGTTCCCTGTCGGGAGCGGCGGGATAATGGCCGGTCTGCTCGTTGGCTTCAAGCTGGCGGGGATGAAGACTCAACTGATCGGCGTGCGGGTCGTTGACGCGGTGATCGCCAACAAGTGGCACGTTGCGCGGCTGGCCAATTCGACCGCGCGTCTTTTGCAGAGACTTGTCTGCACGGCCTACACGAACCCTCCGGTCGCGGCCGACGCGGGCACCAGGTCCGGCGATGAGACGCGCATGCGCAGCCTGTACCGGACCAGGACTGCGGACGTGACGATCCTCGCGGACTATTTCGGCGGCGAATACGCCCGTCCCACGCCGAAGAGCGCGCGGGCCGCAGCGGTGTTCGAATCGGCAACGGGTATCGCGCTGGAGACTACGTATTCCGCAAAGGCCTTCGCCGCCGCCCTTGACCTGGCAGGCGCCGCGCGCAAGGGCGAGAACATCCTCTTCTGGTGCACGTCGCTGGGCGCGACAGGCACACGCTAGGATCCTGAACACAATGCAGGATCTTGGCGCCCCTGTTCGCGAGCCACAGAATCACACGGAAACACGCAGCGCAGCAGAGCCGCAGCCAATGCGAACCGCAAAGCACGCAAAGAGCGCAAAGGCAAAAAGAGCTCAGCGGGGCAATTAACTTCCGCGCTTTGCGCTCTTTGCGTGCTTTGCGGTGGAAGACTCTTATCAAAAAAACAAACTTCTGTCGGATTGTAGTACAGAAGGACAGTGCATCCGAAGCCCCTCCTCCAGCTCCGTCTTCTCGCCCGTCCATTCTGGCGGTTTTCATCCGTTTTTTTCTTGACAACGCCTCGCTCTCCGTGTAGAATGCCGTGCATGTTCAAAAAATGAACATGGAGGCCGCAGACATGCGCTGCCTGACCCGTTGGTCCGTGCGCCAATTTGGAGCGTCGGCAGCTGGAGCTGCCTCCTACGCGTCCTTCTTCGAAGGCCTGGAATGGACGACCGGGACCTTATAGTTCTGCAGGAAGTCGAACGCAATCCGACGGTGAGCCAGCGTACGCTCGCCGACCGGCTTGGCGTCGCGCTGGGGCTCGCAAACGCGATCGTCAAGCGGATTGCCCTGCGCGGGCTCATCAAGATACGCCGCTTCAAACCAAACAGGCTCGGCTACTACCTTACCCCCAAGGGGCTCAAGGCCCGCGGCACACTCGTCCTGACGAGAATCAAGGAGACGGTGGTCTTCTTCAGAAACGCGAAGGAGAAAGCTTCGGCGAAATGCCAAGCCCTCCGTTCGCAAGGCATCAAGAACGTTGCGCTGTACGGAACGGGCGAACTCGCAGAGATCGTCTTTCTGGCGCTTCGAGAAGCGGATATTCATGTCCAGTTCGTGATCGAGCAGACCCCGGCCGCCGAAAAATGGCTCGGCCTGCCCGTCGTCCCTCTCTCCGGCGACCGGCCCGCGAACGGCGTGGATGCGATCGTGATCACCTCGCTTGACACGAAGATCGCGCAGGCGGAACTTGCGCAGCTCGTCGGAGTCCCGTTGGTCGACGCGACGAACTGGTTCTGACGATTTTGGATTTTAGATTGCGGATTTTGGATTGACGTGCGAAACCCAACCGCCGGGGAGCGTCCCGCACGGACGGGAACGTGTTCTTTTGGAAGGCCTGCTGTCCCTGTGTCCAGCATGCAGAAGACAATCGTAAGCATCGTCGGCGCCCGGCCCAATTTCATGAAGCTGGCGCCCGTCGATGCGGCGTTGAATACGCGCGGGGGGTTCCGCCACCTCATCGTCCATACGGGCCAGCACTACGACTACGAGATGTCGAAGGTCTTCTTTGAAGAGCTCGCCATCCCTGAGCCGCATCACCATCTCGACGTGGGTAGCGGGCCGCACGGTGAACAGACGGGCAAGGCGCTGACGGCGATCGAACGGGTCCTCATGGCGGTGAAGCCCGCGCTGGTGCTTGTCTACGGCGACGTGAACTCCACCCTGGCGGGCGCGCTTGCGGCCGTGAAACTCCACATTCCTGTCGGCCACGTGGAGGCGGGCTTCAGGAGCTTCGACCTGTCCATGCCCGAAGAAGTGAACCGGAAAGTGGCGGACTGCGTGTCGGATTGGCTTTTCACGTCGCACCCGGTGTGCGACGAGAACCTGGTACGTGAAGGCGCGCCACGAGACAGGATCTTCATGGTGGGAGACACTCTCATCGACAGTCTCCAGTCAGCCCTGGGACGGATCCGTGCGCTGGATACTCCCGCCCGGATGGGACTGCGCGACGGCGAGTATGTCGTTGTCACCCTGCACAGGCCATCGAACGTGGACGACAGACAGTCTCTGGCTGCGATAATCGCGGCGCTCGGCGAAGCTGCGCGGACCATCCCGATCGTCTTCCCGGTACATCCAAGGACCCGCGCGCGACTCCGGGAATGGTTTCCGGACGCCTTCGCCGGCGAGTCGGGCAAAGGGGGCGGGCCGATGCTCACGGACCCGCTCGGTTACACTCAGTTCATCCGGCTCATCCTCGGTTCGCGGGCGGTGCTTACCGACTCGGGCGGCGTGCAGCGCGAGACGTCGTTCCTTGGAGTGCCTTGCCTGACGCTTCGCGAGACGACAGAACTGACATACACGACCATCGAGGGGACCAACCGGCTGATTGGGAAGCGGCCCGACGCAATCGCGGATAGCATCCGCGCGGCGCTTGCCGGGGGCCGACCTGCCGTTCGCCCGATCGCGGGTTTCGACGGTCATGCGGCCGACCGGATTGCCGCCATCCTCGCGGAAAGGCTGTGAAGAGGCAGCCGGCGCGCCGCTGGACGGGTTTCTATGGGAGATGATGCGACGTCGTGCTGGGAGCGATCGTTCAAGCGCGGATGGGTTCGACCAGGTTTCCCGGAAAGACACTGTACCGTGTCGCCGGCAAGCCGTTGCTCGAGTACCTGCTCGAACGGCTTGCCCATTGCAGCGGCCTGGACGCCGTGGTCGTGGCCACGTCGACCGAGAATGCGGACACACCGATCGCCGACTATTGCATGGAGCACGGCGTTGCCGTGTGCCGTGGTCATTTGACAAACGTGGCCGCCAGGTTCGCGCAGGCATTGGATGAACATCGCTTCGATGCGTTCGTCCGCGTCAGCGCGGACAGCCCGTTGCTCGACCAGCGGCTGGTTGACAAGGCGGCCGCGCTTTTCGGAAGTGGAAATTTCGATCTTGTGACGAACGTCCAGGAACGGACCTTTCCAAGAGGACAGTCCGTCGAAGTGGTGCGCGCTGATGTTTTCCGATCCACGGTCAAGCTCATGCGTGAGCCCGAGGATCTCGAACACGTCACGCGCTACTTCTACCAGCACGCGACAGCATTCAGGATACACAATTTCAGAAGCGAGCGCGACTACGGGGACATGCAGATGTCGGTCGATACCGAAGCGGACATGAGGTCGTTCGAGGCGATCGTTGCCCGAATGAGCGGTCCGCACTGGGAATACCCGCTTGACCGGTTGACCGAGCTTGTTGCTACGAGGTGAGCTTGAGAAGAGCGCAGAGAAGACTGGTGAGAACCGGAATAATCGGTCTCGGCGTGGGCGAGAAGCATATCGCGGGCTACCGACGCCACGCTGCGTGCGAGGTGGTTGCGCTGTGCGACTTTGACGCGAAGAAGCGGGCGGAGGCCCGGCGGAAGTATCCCGGGCTGGCCGTCTGCGCGAACGCCGACGAGATTCTCGACGATCCGGGCATCGACGCCGTCTCGATAGCCTCCTACGACAACTACCATCACGATCAGATTGTGAAGGCGCTCGCGAACAACAAGCATGTGTTCGTCGAGAAGCCGCTCTGCCAGTCTGAAGGCGAGGCAAAAGGGATCAGGAGGCTGTTGCGCGGCAAGCCGCGCCTTGTTCTCTCATCGAACCTCATCCTCAGGATGTCGCCCCGGTTCCAGTGGCTGCGAAAGGCGATCACACAAGGAAAGCTCGGCGTGCCGTACTTCATCGAGGGCGACTACAACTACGGCCGGCTGCACAAGATCACCGCGGGCTGGCGCGGCAAGCTGGACTTCTACTCGGTCGTTCAAGGCGGCGCAGTTCACGTGATCGATCTCCTCATGTGGCTGACGAACGACCGGGTGGTGGAGGTTGCCGCCTTCGGGAACCGCATCGCATCGGCACATTCCCGGTTCAAGCATGACGACATGGTCGTCGGCATTCTCAAATTCAGGAGCGGCATGGTCGGAAAGGTGTCGGCGAACTTCGGTTGCGTCTTCCCGCATTTTCACACGCTGTCCGTGTACGGAACCAGGGGTACGTTCGTGAACGGGCTTGACCACGGGCAGCTCTTCAAGTCGCGCGAGCCGGGCGTTCCACCGGCAAAGGTAGCCCTCCCCTACCCCGGCGTCGAGAAAGGCGACTTGATCTACAACTTCGTGGAGACGATCCTGGGTCGAGCGGAGCCTGCGGTTCCGGTGGACGATGTGTTTGCGGCCATGTCGGTGTGTTTCGCACTCGACAAGGCGGCAAAGAGCCGGAGGTGCGTTTCGGTCGACTGTCTCTAGCAGCCTGTCCGAGTAACGGACGAAGATGGCTTTTGGAGTGCGGCGGTCGCAACCGCCGCTTTGGCTTCACCCCTTGATGGAAAGCGCCCCGGTGCGTCGGAGCGCACTACAAAACCGGCCTGGCCGGCCGCTATGCCCGGGCGGGCTGACGGTTCTCGCGGGAATGACAGTCTGTCGCACTGTTCCCCAGGTACGCGGGCAATGCCGGCGGATTGGACTACTTCCGCGAGCGACGAAGCTGTAGATAACCGACGGCCTGCAGAATTTCGAAGTACTTGAAAATACCCTTCAGTTCAGACGGAGCGGGCGTTCGAAAGGCGACGGTGAGTTTGTCGAGTGACGGCACGCCTTCTGCGCAAAGGATTCGCCAGATGTCGAGCAACGTGCGACGTCGGTCGATCCAGTAGATGGGTTCGTCGCCGATCCAGAGGGACGGTGTCGACTTGGAAAGCCGCAAAAACTCCCGGAACCGCGCGCCGGACAGGTTCTCCATGAGGCAATACTTGTTGAGAGGTCCGCCTTGTGGAAACCGGCTGGACCAGGCAGGTACGATTGACGCGGCCCGGCGGCAAAGCCGGTCGAGCCGCGGATGGAGCGGCGCGAGCAGCCTGCGGGTGGCCGACGGGGACTTCGGTGGCTTCCGCGTGGCGGTGGGGAAAATCTGTGATGTGGGCGTCCCGGCCGCGGCAAGGCCAAGGCGTG
Source organism: Planctomycetota bacterium (assembly GCA_031082105.1). Classification (GTDB taxonomy): domain Bacteria; phylum Planctomycetota; class MHYJ01; order JACQXL01; family JAVHLO01; genus JAVHLO01. The sequence continues at coordinate 5,558 of JAVHLO010000058.1, read as the reverse complement.
CGGCCGTGTCAAGGTCGCGCGCAAAACCGATCTCCTCAGTGCGCGCGACTTCCCTGTGCAACAAGGAAAGCGCGACCTGACGGTCTGCCGGGGTCTGCAATCTGCCGGCGAGCTGAAAGAGTGACTGCAGCGTGTCCAGCGCGACGGTCTTATGATGCTGGACGGTCTGGAGCGCGGTCCAGAGCGAGGTTCGCGCGGCGGTCAGGGCGCGGCCCCCGGAAAGCGGTCGAGTGCCCTGCTTCGGTCCCGCAGCAAGCGCGTCTGCCTGGGCCTCGATTGCCTTGCGGAGCCGCTCGCGGACGCGGTTGCCGAGCGCGGTAATCAAGCGGCAAGTGCCCGCGATGGCCGGGTTGGTTACGGCAGAACATGTCGCGACGGATGCGACCCCGGTGACCTGGAGCGACATGGGGCTGGTCTTGTCGACGGTATCGTCGGTCGAATGGTAGAAATGGTCGGGCCATTGGACGAGTCCGGCGTTGGGGATACGGACGGGGTCGGCGGCGAACGGGACGTTGTCGGTGGCGCCGACGTACGGCGCGTGGGCGAACTTGAAGCCGGAGAAGGCCGCGCCCCCGCATTGCTTCGCGTCGGCGAGGGCCATGCAGATAAGGTCGGCCAAGTACGACGGGCTGGAGGAATGGGACGCGTGCACGTTCAAGGTCGACCCGCACTTTGCCTGGTCCTCGCCGACCATATCGAGCGACACTGCGCCGAGCAGTCGTTTCGCCTGCGACAAATGTCTGGCCACCCATGGAATCGAACCGGCCCATTCCGCACAGACCAGGAAACGGATGTTGGCCCTTGGCGGAGCCAACTTCTTCCTCGCGATCAGCGCAGTCATTGCGCGGGCCATTTCGATGCACAGAGCAACTCCGGAAGCGTTGTCGTTTGCCGAAGGGCGCGGATGGCACAGGTGCGCGACGAACAGGAATTCCCCGTCCGACCCGAGCCCCCTGCCAGGGACGATTCCGGAGAGCACGTCCATCGTGCCGGGTCCTGTCTGTGTGTCGACGCGTGCGTAGACCTCGACGTGCCGCCCTTCGTCAGCTTCCTTCATGACAAGCGCCTTGAGCGATTCGAACGCCCTGCGCGGCAGGGAGAACCCGAACGCGCGCACGCGCGACCGCGGGTCCGCCACGATTCGGTCGCGGCCCGCGATATCGGGGAAATCGAGCGAATCGGCGGCGGTTGAATACCTGATTACACCGGCGGCGCCGTACCTGGCTGTGGCGATGAGGCAGCCGAGCGGGCCGGCGCCTTCGAGCAGCGCGATATTGCCGCGCACTCGCTTCCCGGCATAATCCGAGGGCGATTCGCCCCGCCCGACGAATACGAGCCGGTAGTTTCTTCCGCCCTTCGGCGTACCGGCCGAGAGGGCCGACAGCGAAATAGCCTCGTCGGGATAGCTGGCGAGGAGCGCCGCGTTCTTCGCCGGCTTGAGAAGTCTCAGCTCGGCGCTGATGGGCTGCCACACGTCGCGAAGCGGCCAGGTCAGCACGTGCCTCCCCTTCCGGGACGGGAACCGTTCCACGCGCACGCTGCGAAGCCCGGCCTTCTCGAACTCGGTCTTTACGTATTCGAGCGCGGCGCGGAACTCGAGAGTGCCGGGATTACGGTCAAACACCGAAAGCGCGGCAATGTGCGCCTGCGCGCGCTTGCCGGAGAGTTCGTGAATAACTGCCGTCATCTCTGTGCTGGTCAACATAGTGTATCTCCTCTCCTGAATGCGAAATTCGCGTTAGGCTACCACGATGCGCCCGGCTGCTCAGCACCAGAACACAAAGACACGAAGGAACGCTGGAAAGAACGGGACACATGCGGCATTCAAGCCGACAGATAGTCCCTCAGCACGAGGCCGGCTGCGCCAGAATGTGGGTCTCGAAATCAACCGAAGACCACCGGACATCCGCGCCTGGTGCTCCCTTGTATCTTTGAGTCTTTGTGCTTCATGCATTGACTGGGATAGTGTCATTCTACTTCTCTGCCGCAATGGCCTGCGCCAGCGCCTGGCCTTTTACGATCGTCTCCTCGTACTCCGACTCGGGATCGGAATCCGCCACGATCCCGCCGCCGACGTGATAGTGCACGGTGTCGCCGGCCATCTGGATGATACGGATCGCCACGTTCAGGTCGACGCTCCCGTCGAAGCCCAGGTAGCCGATAGCGCCGGTATAGACGCCGCGCACCGACGGCTCCAGCTCGTCGATTATCTCCATCGCGCGGATCTTCGGCGCGCCCGTGATGCTCCCGCCGGGGAACATCGCCTTCACCGCATCGATCGGACCCTTGTCGTCCTCGAGCGTGCCGACAACGGTCGACACGAGGTGATGCACGTTCGCATACGTCTCCACTCGTCGCGCCTCCACGACGCGCACGCTGCCGAACTCGCAGACCTTGCCGAGGTCGTTCCGTTCCAGGTCGACTATCATCGCAAGCTCGGCGTTGTCTTTTTCGCTGTCCCACAATTCCCGGCGCAGCTCGGCGTCCTCCGCTTCCGTCGCGCCGCGCCTGCGCGTGCCCTTGATCGGCCGCGTTTCACAGTTCATGCCGCGGATCTTGAGGAACCGCTCGGGCGAGGAGCTTATCACTCCCCTCCCCTGCCCCAGCCCGAGAAAGCACGAGAACGGCGCGGGGCTCAGCAGCCGCAGGCGCTCATACAGTTCGATCGGATCCTCTTTCCACGGCAGCGAGAACCGCTGGCTCAGGTTCACCTGGAAGATGTCGCCGGCGTAGATGTACTCGATTGCGCGCTTCACCGCACGCACATAGTCGATGTGCTCGAAGTTGGCCTGCAACTGCGGAGCGCCCAGCGCGCCCGTGTCGAGACGGCGCGTGGACTTGCGGGTACGGCACGTCGGCCTATCCTGCGCGCCGGCCTCGACGGCCCGGCGGAATGTCGCTTGAAGTGCAGGCGCGGCGCTGGCGAAACCCGGGGGCCTCCGGTCGGTCTCGGGATGGTACTGCACGAGCCGGACGCAGCCGGTGGCGACATCCGCCGCAAGCATGGCATCGTACAGCGCAAAATGCATGTCGGGCAGGCCGCCGCCCGTCATGTCGTCGACCGCGCGTTGAGGGAGCCGCTCGAGATGGTGGCGCAGCCCGTAGCCGAAGTAGCCGATCGCGCCGCAGGGAAAGGCCGACTCGTCAGGGAAGGGCCTTGCGCAGAAGCGGCCCATGGCTTCGCGGAGCAGCTCGAACGGATCGGAGTCAACCGTGGTCTCGGAAGCGCCGTCGGTCAAGGTACAATGCCGGCCTCGCGCCGATACGACCATGAACGGTTCGCACGTAACGAAGCTGGTCTGTCCCAGGCCCGGAACGATCATCCCCGTGTCGAGCACGGCGGGCAAGCGATGTCCGCCCGCCCCGCGCACGAGCGTCATGAAGTCCGAGACGCGGCCAAGTTCTGTGATTTCATAGTCCACGGTCGAGGTCTCCGTGAAAGCTTGCTCGTATTATACTCAAACAGTCGCCGTCTTTCCAGCATTCGGGTGAAGTCGCATGCAGACTCGGTTGCGGATGCGGACTTCGACGCCGCCGTGACGGCGGTTCGGATTGCCCTGCGCGCATGTTGGCCTGGGAACCCGGACATGGCCGGGATAGACGTCGATGCGCCCACAGACCATGCCTCCACGCGGTCAAGCGACCGTCTCAGGTGGTCGAGTGCGACCGATGCGCGCAAGTCCCGAGGTCGCTCCGCAAAGCATTGACAAGGTTTCCACGAGTTTGTATAATCCGAAGCATGATGCGATTGATCGGCATTCTCTTGATCGGGGCCGTGCTCGGCGGACTCGTCTGGGGCGCGTACGGCGCGTACAAGAAGCAGCAGTCGGCTGCGAAGACCGGAGAGTCGACCGGCTCGTCCAGCCAGGCTTCGCCGGCCACAAACGGCGGCACGACCGCGCCCGTTATCAAACCGCCCGTCGACCCCGTCACGCCGGTCGTGGGCGGCATCGTCCCCCTCGAACCGAAGTTCGTAACCGCTGAGTTGGGCCGGGCTCAGCGCGTCTTCGCCGAGTGCAAGTTCCAGGAGACGGTGGCCGTGCTGGAGAAGCTCGACATCAGGCGCGTTCCATCCGAACTGACGCCGAAGATCGAGGGGCTGCTCGGCAAGGCGGCGACCTTCCAGTCGTTTATCAGCGACGTGCCCGCGACGGAGCTTGTGGGTCACAGCGATGTGGTCATCGTCGACCTCACCACCGGCGGGAGTGTCGAAGGCCGGCTCGTTGAGGAGAAGGAAACCTACATCCGCATCAGGCGGATCGGCGGGATCGTTGCGGATATCCCGCGCAGCCAGATCCGGGGCCTCCACAAGCTCGAGCCCGTGCTTGCGAAGGCGAAACTCGAGCAGGACTACCGCGATAAGGTAAAGCGGCTCGGGTCGACCGGTTCGCCGCTCAAGTACGTCGAACTCGGCATCACCTGCTACAAGCAGCAACTGTATCCCCAGACCATCGAGGCGTTCGAGAAGGCGCTTTCCCTCGATGACGAGATCGTGATGCGTGTTGCGGAGGAGAAGGCGCGCCTTGCATACCAGTGCTACCTCTGGTACCTCAGCGCAGGTCGAAAGGAAGACGCGGTCCACCATCTGGACACGCTACTCAAGAAGTACCCTTCCTCCAAGTACGCTCAACTGGCGAAGGAGGATATGAAGAATCCCGAGGCGGCCCCGGACGAGAGCGGTGACGTCGCTTCGGGGACCTCGTCCGGATCCGGTTCCGGCGCCACTCCGGCCGAGGACGATTCCGACAGCGCGGAAGCAATGATCGCGCGCGGGCAGAACCTTTTCGAGCAGTTGCAGCGCATCACTTCCAAGCCGCCCCGCCGGTTCAGCGATCCCGACGTGGCCAAGTACGTCGAGGACGGAAACAAGGCGTTCGACCGAGCGATGGAAATCATGCAGGAGTGCACTCCCGACGATCCTGACGCGGCAAAGAAGAACCGGCAGGCCATCGACGACCTCAAGACCGCAGCCAGGGCGTACGAATCCGCCCTGGAGATCGACGGCGAGAACTCCTGGCTCCAGGCGCGTTATCGGGAGACTAACCTCTATAAGGCCAACTGCCTCCGGCGGGCCAGGGTTTGGCGCTAGAGCGCGGTGCCCTCCCCCTGCTATGTAGGTCGCTGTCAAGACTTTTCGACGAAACAGGAATTTGCAGTGAGCGTTGATCCGTTGCAGCCTGCTATTCGATCTTCCGCACCATCCGAACCTGGCGGAGATCACTTTATCAAAACGCAGGGGGCGGACCACACTTCGGGTCGGGTTGTTTCCCAAGGGGTAACCGGTCTCGCCCCCATCGGATCATTCACTGGATCGAACGTTCTTGCTCTTCCCTTGTCTCATATCGTTGTCTTTCGCTACCGCAGGACGCCTTTCTGCAGGTTATCGCTTCGCTGCGCCCGCAACCGATTTGCCGACCTAGCCGGCGTTTGGCCGCGCATACGCGCCGCTTCTTTGCTGCGCCGCCAACCCAAGATGCCACATCCGTATCGCAAGTCGCCTCATGATCGCCACTACCGCGATCTTCTTGTGCTTTTTATTTCGAGCCGCGATGCGTCCA
>JAVHLO010000589.1 GCA_031082105.1 Planctomycetota bacterium | reverse complement strand
GGAAGCTGAAATACGGGTTCAGCGAGGAGACGCGCGCGAGCCTGTCGGTGGGACGCACCGAGACGAGATCATGCACGCCGGGACCGAAGCCGAGCGAGGACCCCGCGCAGCGCACCGAGTCGCAAACGCGGCTCGGGACCGACGAGGTCAGCTCGCTCTACGACTACGGGCGGTCCGAGCAGTCGTACTGTCACTTCGTCTTCGAACACGAAGGACTGAAGATTCAGGCGAGCCGGACCTTCTGGAACGACGACAGCAACAGGATGGCGTTCTGGGGGGCTGCGTGGGGCGTGCCCGAGACGCACAGCTACGAAGACGACTACAAGACAGAGATGATCGATTTCGATGCCCAGTACGTCTGGGAGCCGGCCGACTGCGATGCCTTGACGTTCGGATTCTCCACCCGCAACGATGGATTCGATTCCGTGGCAAGGGACTACACGGCCGAATTCGGTACGGACGTGATCACCGCATGGCGCGCCGACAGGACGACCTGCGCAGGCTTCATCCAGAACGAGCTTGAGATCGGGCCTGTGATCGTCATCGCGGGCTGGCGCTGGGACGAACCTGACGATCTCCCCGGGAAGGGCAGCTTCAGGGGCGGGGTCAACTGGCACGTCTGCGACGACACCACCATCAGGGCGAACTACGCTGAGTCGTTCACCGCTCCTTCGCTCAGCGACCTGTACTGGCCGCAGGACCCTTTCTCCGAAGGGAATCGCGGGTTGGAACCCGAATCGGGCGAACAGTACGATTTCGGCGTCGAACAGACCGTCTGCGATGTGGCGAAGCTGAGGGTCACGGCCTTCCGTCATAAGGTCGACAAGGCCATAATCTGGGCGCCGACCGGCTCGGTCGGCCCCTGGGGCAACGCGCGCTGGAGGCCCGACAATCTGAACAGCATGCGCATCGACGGGCTGGAGTTCGAGGGCGTGTACGAGATCACCGATGATCTGACGCTTACCGGCAGCTACACTCACCTTGACGCCGAGCAAACGAGAATGGAACTCGTCGACTCCGTAACGAACGCGATGGTCGAGCGAAAGAAGTGGATGCCGTACTCTCCCCGACACAAGATGAACCTCGGCGCACATTGGCGGAACATCGCCGGCATGGACGGCCTGGAGTTGAAGGCGGATGCGGAATTCGTGTCGGACGTCCACCAGTACTTCAATGTTTATGAGCCGTGGCCAGGCACCGCGGTCACCCAGCAACGCAAGACACTCCAGGAACACTGGCTCGTGAATCTCCGGCTGTCGAAGTCGTTCGACAATTTCGAAGTGTTCCTTTCAATTGACAATCTCCTCAATGAACAGTATTCTCAGCAGTATGGCCTGCTGCAGGACGAAGGGTACCCGATGCCCGGCACGAGCGTGATGCTCGGGGTGGAGGTTGAGCTGGGCAAGAGCGCGGCCGCGCAGCCGGAGGGAGCAGAGGCGCCGTAGCGCGTATTATTCACGAAGGTTTGTAGTAAGGCACGTAGCCGTAGCGGAGTGCCGTCGTTTCTCGGAAGAAGACGCCACTCCGGCTGCGGCTTTGACGCTCCAAAACTGGCGGTCGCGCAATGCTGGAACTGTACCTGATAAGACACGGCGAGACGGAATTCGTCCGCGCCGGGAAGTACGGCGGCTGGACCGACATCCCGCTCAACGGGCGAGGAAGACGTCAGGCGATGGCGCTCCGCCGCCGGTTGAGATCCGTCAGGCCGGACGCCGTCTACTCGAGCGACCTGCGGCGGTCCATGGAGACGGCCGCGCTGGCCTTGCCGAAGATGGCCGGCCGGATCAGAAAATCGAGGCTCCTGCGCGAACTGAGGTTTGGAGAGTGGGAGGGACTCACGTACAAGGAGATCTCCAGAAGATGCAAGCGCCTGTACGCCCGCTGGCTGCGCGACCCGGCTTCATGCGCGCCTCCCGGCGGAGAGACGCTTCTGCAGTTACAGCGCAGGATTCGCGCGTTCATGAAAAAGCTCGGCAGCGGGCGGCGGGACCGCAGAGTGGCTGTGTTCTCGCACGGCGGCCCCATTCGGATGATCCTCTGCGGCGCCGTCGGCGCGCCGCTTCGGTCTTTCTTTCGCTTTGCAGTGAGGCCCGCCGGCGTCAGCATCGTCGAGGTACACGGCGCGACGGCACGCGTGATGGCCGTCAATGGACTGTGCTAGCAGCCTGTCATTCCGAACTCGGTTCGGAATCTCCTTTGCGACGTGTCCGGCCCTTCGCT
>JAVHLO010000588.1 GCA_031082105.1 Planctomycetota bacterium | reverse complement strand
CGGCTCGCAATGACATACTGTCCTGCCTCTTCCTGTGTTCGTCAATAGTACGTGCCACTAGAGCCGAAGGACTCGTGAATCCCAGACTGTCAGTCGGGTCGGCGCGTTTTTTCGGAGCGCTTGGCGGGCCGAACGGCCTTCGCGCGGCCGAACGCGCCGCGGCCACGCTGCGGCATGATCTCCATGCCCGGCTCCAGATACGTTACGCAGGCACGCACGTTCGGCACGCCGTAGACATGTACGAAACAGGAGGAGCACCTGCCTATGGCGCAGAAGAAGCCCCGCGGACGTTGGTACCGCGGGCTGTGGCTCAGGATGCGGATGCCGGCGGCATGGAGGGCGCTGGCGATGGTGTCACCCTCGAGACCCGAGAGAGACCTCCCGGCGAACTTGAAGCGTATCGCTCTCCTGTCCGGGAAGCTGAGAACAGGGTGGCGCCTGATGCGGGCAAGGGTCATCTGCTTCTTTCCAGCCATACCAGATCCTTGGAGTCGGCAACCGCTACAAGAGTATCTCAAAGCCACGAACCGTCAGGCGAGCCTGTTTCAAGATGTGCGAGAGGGTCGATCTCTTGACCGGTCGATGTGCGGGGACCGTTAGCTTGAAAGTCTCTTCTGGAGTGTGTTTCTGCAATCGGATATGGCTTCCCCGCTGCCGGACGACCACCCAACCCGCTCGCTGTTCTGCTCGCACGATCTCGCCATAGCCAACGATGTTCGGTCCGCCGCGCCGCCATGTGCGAATGGAGGCTAGATCGACGCTTGCTCTGCGTCGACACCGCGATCAGAACTTCGTATCCGACTCCGCGAGTGCAAAGACGAACCCATCCTCGGTGGCGATGAGGAGGATGGGGCTCTGGGTATTGGAAACGACGTGCACGAACGGGCCGATCGGGTGGCGGCTTTTCACATCGCCCGTCTTGGGGTCCACTCCGAGCAGTTCCCCGCTTGAGCCGAGCAGGTACACGCGGCGCTTTGTCGCGCAGGCGAACTTCTCGGCGCGCGCCACTTTCCACCGCATCTGGCCAGTTGCGGCGTCAAGGGCGAAGAGCGCGTTGTCGTCCGATTTCACATAGAGCACGCCACCGCACAGTTCCGGCTTCTCGGTTATGGGCCCGCCGGTCTCGAATTTCCAGCGGATCCCGCCCGTCACGCGGTCGATCGCGTAGACGGCATAGTCGGTGCCGCACGCGTACACGAGGTTCGCTGCGCACACGAGTCCGGCCCGGATCGGGCCGTCGGTCGTATAGGTCCAGTTCAACCGGCCGTTGACGTCATAGGAGTAGACGAGCCCGTCGGTGGAACCGAAGTAGACCGAGGGAATCTCGAGCACCGGCGGCGCGCAGATATCGCCCATGCACTTGTACGTCGCGAACTCCTCGAGGCTGTCGACGACGTAGGAATGTATGCGGTCGCCGGTGACGGACGTGACGAAGAAGTACCCTGCTGCGCCGGTAACCGAGGAACTCGGCATGTACTGGAGCTGCTTGTTCCATCTGTGGGCGCCGCCCACCCGGTCGAAGCAGTGGAGGCGGTTTCCGGCGAGGACGTAGACGACGTCCTTGTCGTTTGCGGAGACGAGCGCCGCGCGCGCTTCCTCCACCTTTCGCGAGAACGCGGTCAATTTGCTCTTGTCCTTCTCTTTCTTGCCCTTCTCATTTGCGAACTGGTCCTCGGCCTCTTTCACGGCCGCGGTCTGCTTCGTCAGCTCAGAGGTCGTGTCGGTCATGTAGCCCGGCACGAAGTCGAGGCGCCGGTCGAAGTCGAACCTCCAGCGGCAGTATCCGGTGTTGAAATCGACCGCATAGGTTGCGGCGGAATCGGTCTCGACATAGACGGCGTCGCCCTGCAGCGACACGCGCGTGATATACGCGCCCGGTATCGCAAGCTGCCACGCGACGTCCTTCATGGGCAGCGTCTGTTCGAGGATATCGACGTACTTGGCGCGCATCGCGGCCAGCTCGACTTCCGTAAGCACCCTCGGCTGGCGCAACGGCCGCTCACCGTACGGACGGTAGGTCGGCGTCCATGGATCGATGCGGTCGTAGTAGCTGCTGGTGCACGCGCACGGGAGCACGACGACGGCAAGAAGAAGCACAATCAGAGACCTTCTCATTTTTCTCCTTCCAAAACGAACTGCGCGAGATCTATTCCGTGCTTCGTCTCATACTTGCGAAGCCTCTCGATCCGGTCTATGTCGTCCTGGATCCGGTTGACGAGCTTGAAGATGTAAGG
>JAVHLO010000587.1 GCA_031082105.1 Planctomycetota bacterium | reverse complement strand
CGAAGAACTTGTCGTACAGCCCGCGGAGCGCCTTCGCGCGCTGACGGCCGCGCTCGGATTCCATGCCGGCCTTTGCGGCGGGATTGTCGGGGTTGGTGTCCGCCCAGACCGTCGCCCAATATCCGTGCGCCCTTTCTATGGCGTCAAGAAACGCCGTGAAGTTTTCGGGCTTGTAGTTGAGCGCTCTGCTTATCGCCTCGTCGAGTTCCTTCGAAAGGTGCGAAAGCTCCGCGATCTTCTTCAGATATCGCAGCGCTTCGAGCGCCTTGCAGCGCGGGCCGAACTCCCACCCGCGCTGACCGAGCACCCCAATCGCCCTTTTCTGCCTGTCGGGATTCTTCGTTTTGATGACGTAGGTTTTGAGGAACTCGTCGGCTTCCATCCCCTTGAGCAGCGAGTACGCGCGCATCGCCTGCTCGGCAACAAAGGCGTCTTCATGCTCACGCGTGGCCTTCTCCAGGATCGCGCCAACTTCGTCATTCTGCATGCACTCGACGATAGACATCGGCGCGGTCTGTTGGATATTGTCGAACGGGGAGGAATACATCAAGTTCTCCAACAGACTGACGCCCTCCATGTCGGGCACGAACCTGAGCCTCGTCACAATCGGCTCCTGTATTTGTTCCAAGAGCGCCCCGAGCGTCGAGAGCCCCTTTTCGATCCGTTCCTCGTTGAGTTTCTCAAGATTGTCCTCATCGTCCTTTCGCGCCCACGCCAGCAGCCGCTCGATGGATTGCAGGGCTTGCTTCCGGCTGTCCGGCCATACACACAAGGCGCCGATGGCGGCGTCTTGCGTGAAAGGATGGCTGAAGACGGCCAGCTTCTCCAGCGTCTCAAATGCCCGTTTGCGATTGTCGGCGCAGGCCATGAGCCTGTCAACCGCGGCTTCTATTGTGTCCTTCTCATTGCGGTGCAAGTCCTTCTCCGTGGCAATCGAATAGAGGTAGTCTTCGTGACGTTCGCCTCTCAGATGTGTGCCGTACATCATCACGGCGAGATATCGGTTGTTCGCATGATCCTCGTTCTCGATGAGCCATTTCAGGTTTGTTTCCAGTTCCTTCGCGTCGATCTGCTTCTGAACGTACATCATCTGCAAGCCCTCCATTGCGCCGTAGCGAAGTTCTTTCTCTTCCGACTTGATATGTCCGGCAAGGAGCGGATACCACTTTCGTCCGAAACGGCCGAGTTCCTGGACGACAAAGAGCCTCGCGTCGGATGACAGGTCGTTGGCGAGCACGTGGTCGACCGTTTTCTCCGAGGGCTGTATTCCGCGGACCGCGCACGTATTCATGAGCGAACAAACGACCGCGGCGCGGACGCGCGTGGGATATTTCACCATGGCGTCGGGGTCAAGAAGGACGGCCTCGAAGCCCTCGATGATGCCGGCTCTGTGCGGGTTGTTTGCGATGCCGTAGACGAGCGCTTCCTTCAGCGAGTCAGTGACGGAGTCTTCTGCGATCATGGAAAAAAGCGAGCTCTGCATGCCGTCTTCCGAGCACAATGCCATCATCTTTTTGAAGAGCTCCGTCTGCGGACTTGCCGCGCGCGGTCGGTCGAAGAGGAGCCTGTCCCTTTCGGCGGCGGTCTTGTCCCACAACCCTACCGAGATTTCGCGCAGGGCCAGGCAGTGCGAGCTCAGGCGCGCTTGCTTTCGTAGTCTCTCGACTTCCTCCTCATCGCTTTGAGCCTGCGCGCCTGCACTTCCGACATCCATGCAGAGCACACACAGCATGAGCGAACAAGCCACAAGGTTTTTTCTCATTCCTGTCTCCCACAACGATCCACGCGCCCGCTCCGGCGTTTCCTTCCGTCGCTTTGGTCGTGGCGCGCTCGAACTGGCCGCAAGAGCGGCAGCATCATCGGCGCCTACTTTCTTTGTTCCGCCTGTTTGAGTTTGAGTTGCAGTTCCAGTTGCCTGGTCTTCTCCTGTTCTTGCCTCGTCTTTTCCTGTTCCTGCTTTGTTCTCTCCTGTTCCACTCCAACGTCAGCTTGTGTTGTGGGCCCGGTCTTGGTCTTCACGTCTTTCACCTCAGGTTTAATCTCTACTTTGCCGCCCTCGGCGCCGCCGGTTGGACCTTGCGCGTCGCCGCCGCTGCCGCCTGTGGCATCTCCGCTGGCGCCTGCGCCGCCCGGGGACTGCCCGCCGGTTCCGCCGCTCCCGCCGTGGGTGCCGCTTTCGCCGCTGCCCGCGCCACCGGTCGAGGACGGCGCGCCGGCGCCTTCACTGCCCGAGCCGGCGCCTACG
>JAVHLO010000586.1 GCA_031082105.1 Planctomycetota bacterium | reverse complement strand
GGATGGGCTCCAAAGCACGAAGCCGCAGCGGAATCGCCGTTGCCTTCGAGACGCCACCCCACCCCGCGCCAAGGATCGCCGAATGACGGACAACTCCTCCCCGCCCTCAACCGGCTTCAGCACGCCATTCCTGCACAGGATTGCGACGGCGCTCATCGCCCTCATCGTCTGTTCGGTTCCGCTGGTCTTCGTCCCTACGGAGGGAAGGCAGTTCACACTGACCAAGACGGTCGTGTTCCAGTGCCTGGCCCTCTGGCTTCTCGTGCCGCTCGCCGCGCGCGGCGTTGGGCGGTTGCGAAGCTCCATCGAACATACGATCGACATCCCACTCTTCGTCTGGCTGGGCGTGGGGATCCTGTCCGGCGTACAGGCGGTGAGCCAACCGGAGTGGAGTCACGCGGCGATGTATCACGCACTGCTTGTCGTTTTTTTTTACGCCGTGGCCGGTCACGCCGGCCGCGACAAGGCGCACAGGATCGTCGCGATCTGTCTCGGGGTGGGAACGGTCGTCGCCGTCATCGGTATTCTGGAGTTCTTCCAGGTGCGGCTCCTGGATTTTCAGGCCGCCCGGATAATCTCGACTCTCGGCCATCAGAGCCTGCTGGCCCAGTACCTGGTCGTGTTGATCCCCGTTGCGTTCTGCATGTCACTCGGCGAGGAGCGGCGCGCGCTGCGCGTCTTCTGTCTCTGCGTCGAGCCGGTGATATTCTGCTGCTGCTACATGACCTACTGTCGCGCGGCGCTGGTCGGCCTCCTCGTTTCGCTGTGTCTCCTCCCTGTCGTCGGCCGGCTCACGGGCAACCGCGTGCTTGCGGTCGTCCGGTTGCGAACGCTGATCCTAGTCGCGCTTGCGCACGCGTTGATCATCGTTGCTTTCGCGCCCGGCAGCTACCTGGTCAGAGAGGTAGCGCGGAGAGAGCTCGGGACCCCGAAGCGGCTCGTGCCTGCTTTTGACGAGATGTCCGAGGAGGGCGCGCAGGCGGACACGGTGCGCGTGCGCGTCCTGATGTGGCGGAGCACTGCCCGGATGATCGCCGACCGGCCGCAGGGGGTGGGCTGGGGGAACTTCCACGTCGTGTACCCGGCCTACAAATCGCGGGAGGAATTGGAGATCGGCGCGCCGGTCCAGCGCTACGCGCACAACGACTTCCTCCAGATCGCCGCGGAGACCGGCATCGCCGGGCTCCTGCTCTTCCTCCTCTTGATCGCCGCGTGCGTGAGGGCGCTGCTCATTGCGGCAAGGCGGTCGAGCGTGAGAGGTGAGAGATGGCTTGCGCTGGGGATTGTTCTTTCGCTCGCGGCGATGCTGACGCACTGCATGTTCGACATGAACTTCCAGCAGCCGGCGCCGGTGATGATGTTCTGGCTGTTTCTTGGTCTCGCGCGCGGCGCCTTTGCGGACACGCGGCGACGGGCGGAGGCCGCGAAGGTCACATCCGATCTTGTTCGGTTCGTTGCGTGTCCGTGCGCGGCATTGCTCGCCGCGATTCTTGCCGTTGCGGGCACGGCATACTTCGTCCGGCAAGTCCACGCAAACTGGGAATTTCAGAAGGGGATCGTGTTCCTGTCGGCTGAGACTCCGGACCCTGCGGCGGCAAGAGACCATTTCCGAAGGGCGGTCGAATACAACGATTCCTGCCCCCGGCACAGGTACGGCTACGGACGCGCCCTCTACCTGACCGGCTCGATGGACAGGGCCGTCGTCGAGCTTGAAGCCGCAGTTGACCTGGCTCCGTACGGCGTCGAGCACCGGCTCGCGCTGGCCGGGATGCGCTCGGAGCTCGGCGATGCGCGCCTTGGCTCGGGCGAATGGGAACGCGCGCTTGAAACCTACGCGGCGGCAATCGAGACGCTGCTCGAAGTCGAGTCGGTCGCAAAGACGCCGCAAGTCGAGAGACTCTTCAACTCTTCGCTCGCCTGCGCGATCACGGGCAGGGCCTTTGCCCTTCTGAACCTCGGCGACCTGCCGGGGGCGCGCGTGGAGCTTGCCCGCTCGCTGGAATATGACCCGCGCTACCACTGCACGTGGTTCGCCCTGGGCGATTGCTGTCGCGCCGAAGGCCGACACGCAGAGGCACGCGAGCACTATGAACAGGGCCGGAGTCTCGGGGCCGATGAGCGCCTCTTCGAACAGAGGATCAAGTCGGTGTCCGAGCAGGGAGCGGGGAGCGAGGAGCGCTAGCAGCCCGCATTATTCACGAATCAAGGAAAAACATCGACAGACTGTCATTCCGAACTCGGTTTCC
>JAVHLO010000585.1 GCA_031082105.1 Planctomycetota bacterium | reverse complement strand
GGGAGAGGGAACCGCCTCCCCTCTCCCAGAGGGAGAGGGAACATCTTGACAACATTCGGAGCGTGTGGTACGTTAATACCTTCGGGAAGCAGGAATCGCGACCCGCTCACTTTATCATCGTCTTTTCGTAGAGACAACCATGCAGAATCCAGCCGCGGCAAAGCCATTCATCCTCGCGCTTGCCGCCCTGTTTGTGGCGGTGCTCATAACGACCATCCAGATGGTGTCGCTGGGAAACGATCTGGACCGCCTCGAAGAACAGGTCAAGCAGCTCTCAAAGGGGGCAACAGTCGTCAAGACCCAGGCGCAGACCCAACAGCGGGTCGAAGACGAGCAGCGGGCTCAACAAGAGGCCGAACAGTTGGCGCTTAGAGACCTGGTCGAACGCATGTCGCTGCAACTCGAGACCGTGGAGCAGGAGATGAGCGGACTCGGTTCGTCAGTCGCTGAGACAAAGCTGAGCCGGCAGGTGGCCGGCCTTGCAGAACAGACTTCCGCGGACCCTGAGAATCTCTCCGCGCTGCTGGCCCCCTCCGAGAAAGACGCGCTGCGTGACGCCATCCGCGAAGAACTCGACGCCGGCGGCGCGAAGCAGGCTCAGATTCTCATGGACGTCATCGGCAAGCGCGTCGTCCAGAAGCTGACCCGCGACCTTAAACTCACAGAACAGCAGAAACAGCAGGTCAGCGGCATCGTGACCGAAGGCATCCAGACGGCGCTTGGAATCTGGAACGCCGGCACGCTGAAGAACGGGAAGGAGTTCCAGTCGACCCTCGACCTCATCGTCATCGACATGAACGCGAAGATAAGGGGGACTCTCACGACCGCACAGGGCGCGAAGTTCGACAAGCTCGCCAAGCAAGGCCTGTGGGGTATGGAAAGCCAGAAGAAGAGGCCGCAGGCGCCGAAGAAGACCCAGAACCCCACCCCGCCGAAACAGTAGCCTGCGCTTCGAATCTCTGGAATCCGCGTGATCCGTGCAATCCGTGAAATCAGTGGATGAGCACTGCTCCGCCCGGCGACGCATCAAGCCCGCGGCGGAGTCCTCAGCGCGAGCTGGCCGCAGGCCGCCGCGACGTCGCCGCCCCTTGACGCGCGGATCGTCGCGGGGATTCCGCGCCGCTCGAGTTCGCGATGAAACGCCGTCACCTCCGCAACGCTCGGCCGCTTCAAAACGACCGCGTCAGGCTCCGCACCGGAGACTCTCCCCTTTTCCACGCCTTCCTGCCCGGTCTCTGAGACTGCACGCGCCTTAACGGAAGAGGGGCCGTCGCGCTGCGGCTCAGCAGGGCGCCACGGATTGAACGGGATTATGTTCGCCTTGATCCCCGTACGGCGCAGGAGTTTTGCGAGCGAGCGCGCATGCGCGGGTTGGCAGTTCACGCCGCCGATGGCCACGTACTCGACCGACACGTCCTTGCCGGTCGTCCGCGAGTATTCGACGCCCGCGTTGACGAGCTCGCCGACGGAGACCGCCGGCCCGTGTGGGATCAACAGCCGCCTCATGTCGTCCGTCGGCGCATGGAGCGAGATCGCCAGATTCGTCGCCAATCGGCTCCCGGCGAGCCTGCGCATGGCGTCGACATAGCCGACCGTCGAGATCGTGATGCGGTTCAGCCCGATATTCGCGCCCCACGACGCGTGCAGTCGCTCGACGGCCCCCAGCACGGCGTCGAGGTTCAACATCGGCTCGCCCATCCCCATGACGACGATGTTCGAGATGCGTTCGCCCGCCTGGAGCGAGCCGAGCGCGTGCGCGTACTGGTCGGCGATTTCGCCCGCCGTGAGGTTGCGCACGAATCCGCGCGACCCGCTCGCACAGAACACGCAGCCCACCGCGCAGCCGACCTGTGTGGAGAGGCACAGCGTGTTGCGCCTGCCGTGCCGGATGAGCACGAACTCCGTCACGCTCCCGTCGGCCAGGCGGGCGGCGCTCTTCTCCGCCGCATCCTTTGCGCACACGCGGCGTTCGACCACCGACCCCACCGGCTCGATCCCCGCTTCGCGCAGACGGCGGGCCACCCGGGCCGGGATGTTCGTCATTCCTTCAAACGCCGCAACGCCCTTGCCGTATAACCACTCGAAAATCTGGCGACCCCGGTACTTCTCGATCCCCGTGGACAGCAACAAGGCTTCCAGCTCGACAAGATCAAAATCGGTGGCGCTTCTTTTCTTCATTGACAGAACCATGTTCGCCTGATATAATCGGCGCTCCGTGGATGAACCGGATCACGGGGCGCCAATCCTATTTATCGTCTTTTCA
>JAVHLO010000584.1 GCA_031082105.1 Planctomycetota bacterium | reverse complement strand
CCTACGGCGCGGCCGGCGGCCAGACGGGCGAGGTGCGGTTCCGGGAATTGGCCGCGAACGGCTCGGAGTACGTCGGGTTCAAGGCAGTTGACAACATCACGGGCAGCCTCATATGGCAGTTGCCCGCGACCGACGGCACGGCGAACCAGACGCTGGTCACGAACGGGTCCGGCGTTCTCTCCTGGGCGAACAACGGCGCGGGCTCCGCGCCGGCCGGGGCCTCGTTTGTCACGCTGGCGCTCAACCCCACACTGACCTCGGAACGAGTACTGACGTCCGGCACCGGGATCGGCGTCAGCGACGGCGGCGCGAACGGGAACGTCACGGTCTACCTCGGCAGCCTCACCGCTGACTGGCTCCAGAACGGCGCCTTCAATATCTGCCTGAACAACGCCGACTCCAGCCTTCGCATCCTCGAGAGCGTCGGCGGCTCCTGGTACGGCAGCTTCGACGTTGCCGATCTCACCGGACACCGGTGGTACACGCTGCCGGACGCCTCGGGCAACGTGCTGCTCGATTCCACCGTCGGCAGCACCGCGTTCGTTCAGAACGGCAACGCATTCGCCCTGCCGACCGTCCTGGGAACCAACGACTCGTACCCGCTCGTCTTCGAAACCAACAACATCGAGTGCATGCGGATCAGCAACACGACCGGCCATGTCGGCGTCGGAACGAATGCGCCCGCCTCGCGGCTGCACGCGATGATTGACGACACCTTCCCCGCCGCGATAACGAACATGCTCTCGCTCGAACACCTGACTACCGGCGCGGCCGCGAACGGCATCGGGGCCGGCATCCGGTTTGCATCCGAAGACGGCGTCGGCAACCCCGAGGACATCGGCCTGATCGCCGGCGTATTCGAAGTCGCAACCAACGGCTCCGAGTCGAGCGGATTCGTGTTCCACACGCGGAGCGGCGGCGCCGCACCGGTCGAGAAAATGCGCCTGACCGCCCAGGGCGACCTCGTCATTGCCGGGGGCGGGCTCCAATCGCTGCTGAATGGGACGTTCGTGGTGAAGGGGAACGCCAATGTGGACATCCATCTCGACGACGACCAGGGATCCTTCCCGGACGCCGCGGTCTTCAGCGTCCTCAACGGCTCGAACGTCGCCGTCCTGACCCTGAGCGAATCCGGCGCGATGACCGTCACCGGCGAGTTCACCGCCGCCACGAGCGACGGCATCGACGCCGTGATCATCGACAACAACAGCACGGCAAGCGACACCATAAACATCTCTTCCAGCGACCTGCTGACGACGACGGATGCGATCAACATCGGGTCCGGGAACGACAGCATCGCCCTCGGAGGCGGCGCGCCGTTCAAGCGCATTCTCAGCGCAAGCTCCGCGCTCGATTTTTCTTCCACGGGAATCCAGTCGAGCACGGACCTCACCATCGGCGTCACCGGGGCGGCGATAGGCGACACCGTCGCCCTCGGCGTCCCGAACGCCGCGGTCATAGCCAACAGTTGCTTCACCGCCTGGGTGAGCGCCGCCGACACGGTGACCGTCCGCTTCAACAACTACAGCATTGCCCCGCTTGATCCGTCATCCGCGACTTTCCGCGTGACGGTGATCAAGTACTAGCCGGGATTATTCGCGTATCAGGGAAAAAGCCCGACAGACGGTCATTCCCGCGTAAGCGGAAATTCAGGAATCAGCGTCGCGACCGGCAGGGGGCGACTAGCGGCTCGGTCTACCGGGTTGTCGTTTGGTCGCCCGCTAACGCTCTCTAAGCTGAGGAGACGCATATGCGGACTCTTTTCGTAGCCGCCCTGACGTTGGGCTGCGCCGCGCTCGTATTCGTCGGTTGCGGCGAAGAACAGGGCAAGGGCGCCAACGCGAAGCCGGCCCCGGCCAGGCCCGCGCCGCTCGAGCAAGGCGCGGCCAAACGGCCCGAGGTAGTCGTCGCCCTGGCCGAGTTTATCGCTTCCCCGCTCCAACACGAGGGGAAGGAGATCGGTATCGACGGGCGCGTCACGACAGTCGTCGCCTCGCTGGGTCAATTCGTGCTGGCGCCGCCCGCCGGCGGCGGTTGATGCCCCGGTGAGACCATGCCCGTGCGGCTTGGTAAAGACGCGTTCAACGGCGTTCTCCCTGAGAACGGCGACCGTGTCACCGTGGTCGCGCAAGTCGTAGAAGACGACGCCGGAGGGTTTCGACTCAATATCCGGGAAGTCCAGAAGGGAAAGGACGTCCTCCTCAGGGCAAAGCAGGACTAGCCCGGCTTATTCATGAAAGAACGCGGACATGTCATTCCCGCGAAAGCGGGAATCCAGAAAACGGTGC
>JAVHLO010000583.1 GCA_031082105.1 Planctomycetota bacterium | reverse complement strand
TTCCGCCACTTCACGATGCATAAGATCGGCGGCAGGGCAAAGGCAATGGTGGTTACCGACTCACGCTTGATGGCGGTCAGATACAAGCTGGCATTTGATGGGTACATCGCAGAGAAGAAATACGCAGGCATAAAAACGCTGGTCGCCTTCTCCGGGCGGGTGGTGGACCCCGACATACCCGGGAAGGAGTTTACCGAGACCGGAACGAACCGCGATCCGGTCACCGGCAAGGGGATCGGGGAAAAGGAACTACCCGAGCGCTTCGGGACGGACGAGTACCAGGTGCTCCTCGTGGCCGAGAAGTACCAGACCGGCTTCGACCAGCCGCTCCTTCACACAATGTACGTGGACAAGCGCCTCGCGGGTCTTCAGGCCGTCCAGACGCTCTCGCGCCTCAACCGCACGCATCCCGCCAAGGAGGACACCTTCATCCTGGACTTCGTGAACGAGCCGGAGGAGATCGCCGAGGCGTTCAAGCCGTACTACGAGCAGACGCTCGTGGGCGAGCAGGCCGACGCCCGCCAGCTCTACGAGTTGCAGGCCAAACTGGACGCCGGGCAGGTTTACCACAAGACCGAGGTCGAGGAGTTCTGCCGGACATTCTACAAGCCGAGGCGCGCCCAGACGCCGGACGACCACGCGAAGATGAACGCCTGCCTTGACCCGGCCGTCAACCGATTCAAGCAACTTGACGAAGAGGCCCGCGAGGAGTTACGGAACATCCTCGTAGCTTACCGAAACCTGTATGCGTTTCTCTCACAGATCATCCCCTTCCAGGACTCCGACCTGGAGAAACTCTACTCCTACATCCGGTTTCTTCTGGGCAAGATTCCGAGGGGCGACCGGGGGCCGGCCTACGATTTCGGCGACGACGTGGCGCTCAAGTACTACCGGCTCCAGAAGACCAGTGAGGGTCCCATCAACCTGAAACCGGGCGATCGCGCGCCTGTTTCGGGACCAACATCGGTCGGGACGGGCACTGTTCCCGAGGGAAAGATCGAGTTGTCTCGTCTCATCGACATCCTCAACGAGCGGTTCGGAACGAATTTCAGGCCTGCCGACGAGTTATTCTTCGACCAGATCTCTGAGGACGCCCGCGCGAGCGGCAAGCTCCGTGACGCGGCGGCGGCGAATACTCTGGAGAACTTCAAGTACGTCTTTGACGACGAACTGGAGAAACTCTTTATCGACCGAATGGACCGCAACGAAGAAATCGTCGGCCGCTTTCTCGACAACAAGGATTTTCGCAAACTCGTCGAAGACGCCTTGGCGCGCAAGGTCTACGATGCAATCAGAACCACTGAGGCAAAGCCTTTCCGCATAGTACAGCCCAGTCCCCAGGAACGTTTCAAGACCTGCATCCCGCTGGTGAACCTCGAGATCGCCGCGGGCGGGTTCAGCGACACGCAGGTCCTCAACGAAGCCACGTGGGTTGCGCCAAACACATCAAGAAAGCTCGCGCGCGGGATGTTTGTGGCAAAGGTGATCGGCAAGTCAATGGAGCCGACAATTCCGGACGGAGCCTACTGCCTCTTTCGTTCCCCGGTCGAGGGCAGCCGGAATGGGCGGATCGTGCTCGTGCAGCACCGCGAAATTCACGACCCGGAGACGGCCGGGAGCTTCACCGTGAAACGCTACGAGAGCGTGAAGGCGCCGGACAAAACGGGCGCGGTTGGGCGGCCTCAGGTTCGGCTGCATCCGCTGAATCCGGTGTTCGAACCTATCGAGATCAGCCCTTCGGATGAAGACGAGGTGCAGGTCGTGGCGGAGTTCATCGAAGCACTGAAATGAAACCTGCGCTCCGGCAGTCGACATATGCCCGCCTGCAAAGCGTGACGCCGCTATGTGCGAAATCTCGGGACGCCAATGCTTCTTCAGAGTAGGGAAGAAAAGGCTTGACGCGTAAGGGGCCTCTGTGTACACTACGTACAATCGCAATCGGCGGCATCCAACTGAAAACTGGCTCTCGCGCGGAGTCCCTGTTCCCCATGAGGCAGGCTTTCGTTCGCGTCGGCTGATGGGATTCCCTTGGACGCGAAAGGCTAGACACAATCGAAACTACGTCATGGATACGGACATATAGACCGATTCGAAGGAGATGTCGTGATGAGACTGGGGAGATTTCTGTCCGGAATTACGGCACTTTGCGCGTTTTTCTGCCTTCAGGCGACAGGCTTCGGCCAACAAGCCGAAGAGGAGAAGACTCTCAAGGTGCTTCTCAAACGAGACGGGCAGTGCATTTCCGACAAGAGCTTCATCCAGGGCGATGCCGAGCAGTGGGCCGTCAGGC
>JAVHLO010000582.1 GCA_031082105.1 Planctomycetota bacterium | reverse complement strand
AGCAAGAGCAAGAGCACGATTGAAATCAAACTTGACGCGGTACTAGCCTGGATTGTTCGCGGGAATGACATGTCCATGTTTCTTCATGAATAGGGCGGGTTAGCCTGTTTTCTGTGCGTTTCTGTGCGTTCTGTGGCATGAACAAGATGATGGAGCTCGCGAAAGATGCCTGACAGAATGGTCCTGCTAAATCCCGGTCCGGTGAATATTTCCGAACGCGTCCGAAAAGCGCTCGCGACACCCGACATGTGCCACCGAGAAGAGGAGTTCTACCGGCTCCAGGCGGCCGTGCGCGCGAAGCTCCTCCAAGTCTTCGGCCTCGACCCGAAGGAGTACGCCAGTGTCCTCTTCACCGCGTCCGGAACCGCGGCTGTCGAGGCGTGCGTGTCGAGGTTCGTCTCTCCCGCCGGCACGCTGCTCGTCGTATCGAACGGCGTTTACGGTGAACGCATCTGCGACATTGCGCGCCGGTACGGCACGAAGGTGCTCGAGGTGAAGTGCGACTACACCAGCCGGCCGAACCTCGAGACGATCGCGCGGGCGCTCCGCGAGGAGCCGCGGATCGAGGCGATCGCCGCGGTCCATCACGAGACAACCACCGGCCTGATCAACCCCATCCGCGAGATCGGCGAGATCGCGAGGGACCGGAAGGTCCCGCTCTTCGTCGACGCGATCAGCGGGCTTGCCGGAGAAGAGCTTCACTTCGTGGAGGCGAATGTCGCCGCCTGCGCCGGGACCGCGAACAAGTGCATCCAGGGCCTGCCCGGTATCTGCTTCGTCATCATCCGTCGCTCTGAGATCGAGCGGATGGCGAAGATCCCGGCGCGGAACGTCTATCTCGACCTCGTCAACCAGTTTAGGAAGCAGGAGGCGAACGACACGCCCTTCACGCCTGCGGTGCAGGTGATGTCTGCGTTCAATGAGGCGCTGACCGAATTGCTCGAGGAGACCGTGCCGGCCCGGATCGAGCGCTACAGGTTCTACAGCCGTATCCTGCGCGAAGGGTATGCGCGGCTCGGATTGAAGACGTTGCTCCCGCCCGACCTGCTCTCCAACACGATCACGTCGCTCCGGCTGCCGGAGGAGGTCAAGTACGAACCGGTCCACGACTTTCTGAAGGCGCGCGGATTCATCATCTACGCCGGACAGGGCCAGTTGCGATCCGCCGTATTCCGCATTGCGAACATGGGTGTCCTGAAGGAAGAAGAGCTTCGCGCATTCCTCGCGGCCCTTGAAGAGGCGATCCGCAGCTTGCGGGCGAGCTAGTTGTTTGTGACAATTCGGACTCCGGGTAGCCTGTCGTCTACCGCTCCCTCACGGTCGCGGCACTGATTCCTGAATTTCAAATGCCATGAACCACCAGGATGCTGAGTCCACCTTTGCGTCTTCGCGGTTCACTTTCGTCGCAGCTGCACAGCACCGTACCCATGGAACATCGAAGGAGTACGCCCGATGAAAGCAATCCTGCTCGCAGCCGGAGTCGGAAGGCGGCTGAAACCCATCACCGACACGACGCCGAAATGCCTCATCGAGATAGGCGGCAAGACGCTGCTCGAGCGGCATTTTGAGGCGTTCCGGCATTGCGGAATCCGACTCGTCACGATCGTCCTCGGCCACCTTGCGGGTCAGGTCAGAGCGAAGGCGGAGACTCTGGCGTCCGCGACGCTCGCCTGCGAATTCGTCATGAACGACCGCTACGAGCTTGGCAGCATCCTGTCGCTCCACGCCGCGAGCCGGTCGCTCGCGGACGGCGCGATCGTCATGGACGCGGACGTCCTGTATCCCGCGAAGCTCCTGAAGCGGCTGGTCGATTCCGGCAAGGTCTCGTGTTTTCTCATGGACTCGCGCGCGAAGGCGGGCGGCGAGGAGATGATGATCGCCGCGCGCGCCGGGCGCGTGCTCAGGATAACGCGCCGGCCGGGCGAAGGATGGGAACAACTGGGTGAAGGCGTGGGGTTCCTCAAGATCGGCAGGCAGCACGCACCGGTGCTCGAGAAGCTGCTCCAGCGGTTCGTCGACGAAGACAGGCTGAAATGCGAATACGAGGACGCGATCGACGAGTTTCTGAAGTCGTGCGAGGCCGGGTTCGAGGACGTGAGCGACCTGCCGTGGACGGAGATCGATTTTCCCGAGGACATCGCAAAGGCCGAACGCGAGGTGCTGCCGCTGCTGGGCTAGGCGGTCTCAGCAATGCCGCGAAGGGTCCCGATGAACCTCGTGTTGAGACCTACTGCCGCTTCAAGTTTGATTTCAATCGTGCTCTTGCTCCTGCTCTTGCTCTCGCCCGCGCCACTCAACAGGAG
>JAVHLO010000581.1 GCA_031082105.1 Planctomycetota bacterium | reverse complement strand
TCGATGCCCGCCGCGCGCGCGGCCTTCGGAACGAGGCTCCGCTCGGTCATCCCCGGTATCGAGTTCACTTCCAGCACAACGATCGCCGGCCCGCTTGCGCCACCGGAGAGTTTCCATGCCGCACCCGCGCGTCGGTTCTTCCGGGCGGCGGCTGAAATCTGCGCCCCGCCCGCTGCCGGCGCGCCGGCGACGATCAGATCCACCCGCGAGAATCCCTCGCAGCCGAGCGCGCGATGCGCCTTCAAGCCAAGTCGCTGCGCGGCAGCCTTGACTCCGGCAGGCATCGCCGGATCGACGATGTACTCCGTCTCCGGATCGGTGTACTTGGCCGTGAAGTCGAAAAACTTCCGCTTCGGGCGCAGCTCGATGACGGGCAGCGAACGCGCGCCCAATATCCCCACGGTCACCTCGCGGCCGCGCACGAACCGCTCGGCGAGAACGTCCGCGTCGTACCTGCGGGCCTCAGTCAGGGCGGGTCCGAGCTCAGACGCCGACTCCACGATCGAGACGCCGACGCTCGAACCTTCCGCCCTCGGCTTGATCACCACGGGCAGCGCGAACCCGGACGGGAGCCGCCGGTCGTTCCTCTTGAGAAAGGTGTACGGCGGGGTCGGCACGCGTTCGCGGATGAATGCCCGCTTTGTAGCGAACTTGTCCATCGCAAGCCGCGAAGACCTGGAACCCGAGCCGGTGAAGGGGATACGCTTCTTCTCGAGGATCGACTGCAGCTCCCCATCCTCGCCGAACTTGCCGTGCAGCGCGATGAAGAAACAGCCGAACCTGCCGGAGCTCAGCGCGGGTGCCCTGCGCGACTTCACGTCGATGGCCTCAACGGCGTGTCCCGCGCTTTGGAGCGCCTTCACAACCGCGGCGCCCGATCTGAGCGATACGTCGCGCTCCGACGAGAACCCGCCCATCAGGACGCCGATGCGCAGCTCGCGGTTCTTGAACGCCGCAATGAGGTCTTTCCTGCGGAGACCCATGTTCATCCTCCAAACCCGCATTCTCAACATGGTAGCCGGAACGAAGAAGCCGGAACATAGAACTGGCAACGATGCCCCATAACTCCGCTCTCCTGATTCCCTGATCTCCTGATCCCCTACTCCCTCCCCCACATCCTAACCTCGGGTTCGAGGATCACGCCGAATCGGGCCTCGACCTCCGCCGCGACGGAATCCGCAAGCGCACGGACATCGGCGGCGGTGGACCCGGGCCCGGCGACGATGAAGTTCGCGTGTCTTCGCGAGACGGACGCCCCGCCCAGGCGTATCCCCTTGAGCCCGGCGTCGTCGATCAGCTTGCCCGCGGACGGCCCGGAGGGCGGGTTCTTAAAGAAACACCCGGCGCTCCTCGCCCAGAGAGGTTGGCTTGCTTTTTTTTCGCGCAGGATATCTGACGCGCGGCGCAGTATCGAATTCTTGTCGCGGCGGATGCATTCGAGCACGCAGCCGAGCACGAGCGAGTTCTCGATCCCGCTCGACCGGTAGGCGAAACGCGCCGCGACGCCGGGGATCTCTCTGATTCCGTGTTTCCCGTCCAGGATGGTGACGGTCTTGACCAACTCCCCGATCGCCCCGTATTTCCCGCCCGCGTTCATTACGAGCGCCCCGCCGATCGTGCCGGGTATGCCCGCGAGCGTCTCGAGCCCGCCGAGCCGGGAGTCCGCCGCTTTCTTCAGCGCCCGCGCCAGGGGGACGCCGGCCGCGAACCCGAGCCGGCGGCCGTCGCACGATTCCGCGCGCAGCCGCTTCGTACACAGGACGACACTGGCCACGCCCGCGTCACAGACGAGCAGGTTCGTGCCGCCGCCGAGCACGCGAAGCCGCACGCGCGCTCCGGCGCAGATGCGCGCGAGTTCCACAGCCTGGTCTGCGGTTTCCGGCTCGACAAACAGCTCGGCGGGGCCGCCTACCTTGAAAGACGTGTGGCGCGCCATTGGCTCGTCGCGCCTCGCAAGGCCGCTCCAGCCGAGCCGCTCAAGGCTATGAAGTACTTTCTCTGTTCCGCGCATCGCTCGAACTTCCACCATGCGGGCTAGCGGGAATCGTAGCCGTTCACACGGAGCCTGCCTTGCCGGGCCAACGAGCCCGTTGCACGACAGACGATCCCAGGAAGCCCAGCCGTCAGGCTGGGAGCTTCACAGCGTGCCTACTACTCCCACACGCGAAATCCTCAGAAGCCCAGCCGCCAGGCTGGGAGACTCACAGCTCGCCTCCAAGCGCTCATTCCGGATGTAGGCCGGCTGTCATGTACCCAAGCTGACGCTTGGGCTTAGCGGTTCAAACCTCAGCCTACAAGGCTGAGGT
>JAVHLO010000580.1 GCA_031082105.1 Planctomycetota bacterium | reverse complement strand
GCCAAGGAGTCTGCAATCAATATGCCGCAGACTCTCTGGACGGGCTACGACCCTGAGCGTAAACATCCGTGAACTCCGACTTTGTCCGTCATTTCGAATCGGTTTCGGGATGGCGGTCATAGGGCGTGCGCTCGGCGGAAAACCCGTGCGCCTTGAGCCAGAACTCGACCATCGGCATCTGCCATTCGTAGTCGACGTCGAGCCCGCCCCATTGTTTGAGCGGAAATATCTTCTGTCCCATCCATTTCTGCGGAAGCAGGCCGGCGGACAGGTTCTCCAGGCAGCGCGGCCTGACGATCGACACGCCCATGTCGGCAAACCAGACGTCCCCCTGCGAATCACGGTCGCAGTTCAACGTCTTCGGATCGCCGAATACTTCGAACGGCACGAAGGGATGCAAGAGTCCGTCCGGACCCTCTCTTCGGGCGCGGAGCGGGCTCCACATATTGTAGCGCGACACCGACACGGCGGAGTCGAGGCCCGGGTCCTTGCGAAGGGCGTCCACCCCCTGGTCGATCAGCTCGCTCGTGACGGTAGGAGCGTTACAGAAGAGCAGCACCACAAGCTCGACGTCCTTCTTCGCACTGTCCTTGATGTGTCTGTAGCCGTGCACGAACACGTCCTCTCCGAGCGCCTCCTTCGAACACAGGTATGCGGGTCTGTCGATGACGTGCGCACCATTATCGCGGGCAAGCTGCTTGATCTTATCCGAGTCGGTCGAGACGTACGTGTCGGAGACGTGCTTCGCGTTTCGCGCGACAAGCAGCGGGTAGAGCATCAGCGGTCTTCCCAGCACCGGATACAGGTTCTTGCCGGGAAAGCCGACACTGCCTTCACGTCCAATAAGCAGGGCTGCAATCATTGACCCGGTCTCCTAATTCGCCGACCGCCTGAATCTGCCCAGCAGGGCAGAGTAGAACGACTTGATGTCCTCTCTGTTCAGTCCGAAGACACGGGGCAGGACGAGGCCGACACATATGGCAACCAGAGAATAGACGATCCCGGATACGACAAATGTCGTGACAAGCCTCCCGTTCAACCATGGCACATGGGCGGCGCCGATGGTTACTATGCCCGCAAGCGCTGAAAGGGTGCCGAGCGCGGCCATCTGCTGCGCGACAAATTTCCAGAAGTTGAGGCCAAGAACTCGCGCCACGAAGAACAACATCACGTTCACGCTGAGAAAGGCAATTCCCACCGTTTTTATGGCAAGCCCGAGAGCGCCTGCGTCGAGGCCGAACGCCGTCCTGGGGGCAATCAACAAGTACGTGACGGGCAGCCCCAGCAGCAGTGTTGGTATCCCGATATTGCGATACAATCGCGTCCGACCTGCGGCCAGGAAGACCGAAGCGCTGAGCTGACCGTACGTCTGATACACGGGGTAGAAGGCCATGACCGAGACCGCGGTCACCGCCTCGGTGTAGCCGCGGCCGCCCAGCAAGTGGACGACGTTCCCAGGCTGCACGGCCACGAAACACGCGAAGAACGCGGCCAGCGAAAAGAATAGCGGCACCCAGCGCCGAAAGAGCCGCCTCATCCGGTCGACGTCCGCATTGCCGGCAGCTATCGAAAACTCTCTCATCAGCAGCGGCGTCATCGCCGTGGTGAAAAGGAGGCAGACTGTCGCGATCTGAAATGAAAGTCCGAAAAATCCCTGCTGAACGCTGCCGCCATAGAACTGCAGGAGCCACCTGTCAAGAAGAT
Organism: Planctomycetota bacterium; assembly: GCA_031082105.1. Lineage (GTDB taxonomy): Bacteria > Planctomycetota > MHYJ01 > JACQXL01 > JAVHLO01 > JAVHLO01. The sequence goes on along the minus strand of JAVHLO010000580.1, from coordinate 603 downwards.
TCACCACTAGCGAGACGGCGGAATAGACGAAGAGCGGCTGTGTATACGCATAGAATTCCTTCATGTAGCCACGGGCTTTGTCCCCTGACAGCTTCCATTCATCCGACGATGAGGGCATTCGAGGCCGCAGTATCCGCAGCAGGACAGCGACCAGCGCGAGCAACATCACGAAGTAGTAGAAGAAGTACGTGGTCAGCCTCAGGGAGCAGGCCAGGTACAGTCCGACGATGACTCCTGCGCCCAGGATGCGCTGCATCAACCTGGCAACCTCGGCCGGGACGGTCAACCCGTACGCGTCGGTCATCTGGTTCAGAATCTGCATGAACCACGACAGAAAGGCCCATATCGCCGCGAAGTAGATGAACATCGGCACCTGCGCCGGCCAGACGTGGACGAACAAACCGCTTATGTGCATCGCAAATACAGCGACCAGCATCAGAACCGCCACCGCCGCGCTGAAACGGAAGTAGAACGAGACCAGGCCGGGTTCCTTCTGCCGCTGCGAGAGCCGCGTGTAGAAGCACGTGGAGGTCCCCATGTCGAGGAAGCTCATGACCTGCGCAAAGAAGTTGCTCAGGAAATTGAAATCGCCGTAGGCCTTCG
>JAVHLO010000057.1 GCA_031082105.1 Planctomycetota bacterium | reverse complement strand
TTCCCGGTGATATCGCCATGTAGCAGTCCTTCTTTTGTATTCATGTTCCCGCCGAGCACCAAAACAATAGATAATCTGTGAAATCCGTGCAATCCGTGGATCAGCAGGGCTGTTGCAGAAACTGAAGATCGACGCCTATTTTGCCTCCAGCACGGCCTCCTCGTCCTCGAGCTTGTCGATGTCGACGCAGAACTTTCTGAAATCCGGATAGTCGCCCTGGGCGATGCGCGGCTCGGTCACCGTGAACCGGACGGAGACGGTGAGCAACCTGTTCGCGACGTCGAACGTCCGTTTCATCGAGTACTCGGCGCCCTTGCAGTTTAGCGAGGTATCGCAGACGATCCGGTCGGGGTTGACAAGCGCATAGCCCGAAGGCAGCTTGTACCTCGATTGCAGTTCGAGTCGATAGAGTTGGTCCATCACCAGTTCGTGTTTGCGGGTCTCGAGCTGGGCGAAGGCGCGCGTCAGGTTCAGCCTTATGGGTGTCAACGAAAACGAAAGAGCGCGCCCTTCCTTCCGGGCGAAGTTGGGCACGTTGATGATGGCGGAGTAGGTCACCGGCGCGTTGTAGTTCGTCAGGTCAGAGAAGCGGACATCGACGACCTCGCAGCCCGGGAAGAATCGCGCCATTCTTTTTTCGAAGACCTCCTTCCGGCGGGTCCCTTCCTGGTAGGTCGCCCTGATCTCGCCCGCGGCGAGTCCGCACACGGTCGCGTGCAATTCGCGCTTCGCGTTCCCGTCCGGGCCGATCTCGACGTCGGCGGTCTGTTGTGTCAGGTTGGCCTCTGGCGGCATGTGCGGGATGACGACGCCGCGGCCTGAGGTCCCGCCCTTTTTCATCACGAAGGCAACCGCGCCCTGGTCCATCCCCGGCAGGTCCATCGCCCCGTAGTATCGGGCGGTCGCGTCGAGGAACAGGCCGGGGATGTTCTCATGACCCGGCGGTGGAGGGACGTAGGCGATCGCGTGGTTGAATATCCTCATGGACGGCAGCGACAGGTCGACGCGGCCGGTGAATCCGTCCAGTGCGCGCACCAGGGCGAACTCCGCCTCGATGCCGGCCTCGGCGAGCATGACTGACAGCAGCGTCGCCACATCCTTGCAGTCGCCGAGCTTGCGCGCGTACGTGTGGCTCGCCTTGAATGGCCTGTAGGAGTGGTCCGAGAGCTTCAGCGCCTCGTACCTGACATCGGCAACGAGCTTCTGGAAGATCGCGGGGATCTTGTCCCGGGGCGACTCGAGTCCGGCGGTGGCGGTCCGGACCGCCTCCCTGATCTGGTCGCTCGATTCGAACTGGTCCTTGCATATCCCCCAGTACCATTCGGCAACCTCATCCCAGGTTCGGAAGGTGGAGAAGTGCACGTACGGGACCACCTCGAAGAACGGCGGCATGTGCGGTTCCATATCCACCTCGGGGAGCGAGGCGACTTCCCACACCTTTATGGTGAGATCGTCCTTCTGGATCGAGGCGGTCTTGGGGGCGCATCGGACCTCGTGGAAGTAGACTGGTTTCTCGGTCGGGTGGATGAGCGTCACCTTGCTCTTCTCGGTCCAGTTTGCCCCCTGCGAGTTCAGGCTGCCGACCTGCAAGGGGAGCATCAGGCCGAAGTATCCCTTGTACCGCGGGTCGCCCTCTTCCTGGAGCTGGCATTCGAAGACGATGATATCGCCCTTGTCGACCTTCTGAAAATACGCGCCGGCCGAATCCTGTTTCCACACGCCCTCGATGATCGTGCCGTCGGGCTTGATCAGCCTGGCCTGTTTCACCTCGGCCTTGAACTGCGAGTAGTAATCGAGCCCTCGCGGGAACGCGCTGATCACCTGGAATTCGCGCGCGGCCTTTTCCGTGAGGATCTTGAGTACGCGCTGGGAGAACGTCCGCGATGTGCCGTTGGGGTTCAGCCAGACCAGGTCATGCTTGAGCAGAAACGCGGCGGTCGCGGATCCGAACCTGGCGTCGTTCCCGGCATCCATGGCCGCCTCGATGTGCGGCGCAAGGTTCTCCTCGTAGCCTTTCCAGAACTCCGCCTCGACGGATGGCTGTGCCACGAGCCCGCCGCTGGTGAGGAACTTCAGCCTCTTCTCGAGTTCGGGCTGGCTCGGGAGGATGGCGAGCGACTTCGTCCACGCCTGCTTCGCCTCCTCAGGCATCCCGAGCCGCACCTGGAAGTGGCCGAGTGACGCGAATATCCCGTGGTTCTCCGGGGAGATCTCCAGCGCCTCTTTCACCGCCGCGAGCGCCTTGCCGGGCTCGTCGAGAGAGTCGAATATCTGCGCGATATTGAGGAGGGCATCGAAGTCGTAGGGGTCGATGAGCAGGCGCTTGCGCAGCTCGGCAACAGCCTCATCGTAGCGGCCGAGCGTACGGTAGTAGAGGACGAGCTCGTTGCGCGCGACCGCGTTCGTGAAATCGATCGCGAGATAGCCCTCGAGCTGGCTCACCCTTTGCGGCGGCAGGGCAGGGCGCAGGCTGTCGCTCTTCTGGAGTATCGCGATGTCCTTCGGATTTGTCGTGCGCGCGATGGCGAGAATTCGCTGTCCCTCGAATACCCACGCGCCACCGCGCCTGAAGTAGAGTTCCGCGAGCGCCTTCAGTGCCGGCACGAACGGCGGAGGCGTCTGCGCGGTCGCATCCTGTCCGGCGGCGGGTTGAGCGTCGATCCGGCCCGCAAGCGCAAGCTCGAGGAGTTCCTTTTCCCGGGCCTCCATCGGGATGGAGACCTTCTCCGACTGGCGGGAATATTCGTCCTCGAACAGTCTGCCGCGCCGGCTCCGCGCGGCTTCCCACTCGGTCGCCTCCCGGGTCGGCGAATAGAGAAGCGACATTTCGTAGTTGAGCACGGGCGAACCGGGCTCCTGCGCAAGCGCGATGCGGAGCGCCTCGAGCTTGCCGTTCCTCCGCTCTTCCTGGCTTGCGAGCAACAACAGGTAGGGCGCGTAGGGCTTGCCGTCCCTGCCGTTCCGCACGGCTTTCGCGCACACGGTTCGGAGCTCGTCGCGCACGAACCGGTCGTTCTCATCGAGCACCGACCGGGCGGCGAGCAGAAATGCCCGCTGCATCCGGGCCGGGAGGAGGTTCGGATTGCCGGCGGCCAGCCCGTCAAGGTGGGCAAGGCAGGCGCCGTGTACATTCGGCGCGTCGATCGATGCCGCGGCCTCCGCGGGCTCGGACCAGGGTTCGGAGAGCTTTTCGTGCACCGGCTCGAACCGCAGGTCGGGCAGGTTCGCGCCGTTCGGGTCCGTGACACGGACTGCGAACCGCCACGGGCCGCGTTTCTGGCACGACTTCACGAGCAGGTAGTTCCACCCCTTGCGCAGTTTCACGCGGACGACGTCCTGATCAAGGGCGAAATTGCGGTACGCGTCGTTCTTGTGGACGAGCTTCTTGTTCAGCCACACCTTTACCGCGCCGTCGGTGCCGATATGCAGCGCCCCATCCGCATCGAGTGGCGAGTGGACGAAGACTGCCGCGTACGCGAAGACGTTTTCGTCGAGGCGGAGTATCGCGCCGAGGTCGACATAGCCGTAAACGGGCCTTGCCGTCGGCACGAACCAGCGGTTCATCCCCTGTTTGCCCTTGTACTCCGCGTCCTGTTTCACTTCGCGCTCGGGCGGCTCGGCCGCGTCGAAACCCGCCTCGCCCTCGTTCTCGAATGGGCCGATGACGTTCCAGACCGGGACGAACCACATCCCGGCTGCTTCCGTGACGGCGGCGGCGTGATCGCCCGCGCGGAGCCGGTCGGCGATGAGCGCGGCGCGGGCACGCGCGATCAGCTCGTGATTCGCGGACCCGGCGACGATGCGCCGCGCGGTCTCGGCGACCTGCTGTGTCATGTCAAGGCCCGACCTCGATGCAGTGTCGAGCATCCGCGCGAAGTAGTACTCGGCCGACGGACCGTTGGCGTTACGGAAGAGCAGGTCGCTGTATATCGAGAACGCCTTCGCGAAATCGCCCGCGAGCAGGGCGGTGTCGGCGGGGACTTCGTCGTCCGAGACGGAGACGAGTGGTTGAGTGTCGGGCGCCTGCGTCTTCGGTTCCTCTGCCGCGGGCTGCGTCGTGCCGGTCGGCGCGGCGTCCTGTCCGCCCTGGCCGGCGCAGGAGCAGACGAGTACCGAGGCGACGAAGAAGATAAACAGCAATTGCAGGAGACGGAGGGGAATCCGGACCGGCGTCGAGTCTTTCGCCGTTGTCCGCAAGACGCGGTCAACGGACCGGCTCATCATCGGGTCCGGGTCGGAGACGCGGGTGAAGAATTCGCGCATGTGACGAGCTCCAAAACCGGGGTCGTTCAGCGTTGAGCTGCAACCGAAGAACGAAGGAACGGAAGAACTTGACAGCGCGATAGTCTGACATATTGGCCGGAGACAGTCAAGAAATTCCGAGGAAAATCAGGGTCTTCCCCACCTGCCTGGTCTGACTCGGCCATGAGTGAACCGACCGGCGGCGAAGCGTCGTATCCGGGAGCGCCGGCATCTCTGCCGGCCTCTCCTTGCACTCGGCGCGGTCATTCGAGATCGTGGCTGTGGCTCCGGCCTTTGCGTTTTGGCTGCTCCCGGTGCCCCTGGCAGAAGAGTCTGCGGAAAATTGGCGCGCGGCACGCGGAATATGCTATACTATCTTGCCTTTGCCTGAATCATGCACGGACTGTAGCCGCAGGCTTCGAGCCTGCGCGATTTTCCAGGCGCGCTTGAAGGCCGGACGTTTCCTGGTCTTTCGGGTGTTCCTTCATGTCTTTGCGTGTTGGTCCTGAGCGCCGGGATATTGAATTTTGTTCCGGATCCTGAGAACTGGTTCGCAGGTGAGACATGAGAATCGGCGATCTTGAAGTCCTTTCGCTGCTCGACGGTTTTTTCCGCCTTGATGGCGGCGCGATGTTCGGCGTCGTGCCGAAACCGTTGTGGCAGAAGTGCGCCCCGGCCGACCGCAAGAACCGGATCAGGCTCGCGATGCGGCCGATGCTGGTGCGCGGCGGGTCGTTCGCGCTGTTGGTCGACGCGGGGATCGGCATGGACCGGAACCCCGCCTGGAAGAGCATCTACAAGATCGAACGCGGCGGCGGAGGGGTGGTCAACGCGCTCAATGCGAACGGGCTGAAGCCGGAAGACATCACGGATGTTGTGGTGACGCACCTCCATTTTGACCATGCCGGCGGGCTGACCCATCGGGACGCGGCCGGCGCGTTGCGGCTGGCTTTTCCGCGCGCGATAGTGCACATCAGGCGGAGCCAGTGGGAATGGGCGTTGACGCCGTCGGAGCGCGAGGCCGGCAGCCTTATTGCGGAAGACCTGCAGCTCCTGAAGGCGGAGGCGAAACTCAATCTTCTGGAGACCGACACTGAAGTGCAGCCGGGCGTGTTTGCGGTGGAGACGGGCGGGCACGCGCCGGGACATCAGATAGTTATCGTTGGAGGCGCGGGTAAGAGGGGCGCGGGATTCTCCGCGGATATTCTGCCCTGGGCGAAGGAGATTGCGCAATCTGCGAACGTAGTGGACATCCGCTCCGACTCACAGCAGAAAGGGCGACGGGATTCGGTCCTTGGGGTTCCCTCTCCCCCCGAGGGGGTAGAGGGTGCGGGTGAGGGGGACAAAAAGCCGCGCCAGGCATCCGTTCTCGTGTTCTGCGGCGACCTGATACCGACGGCTGCGCACGTGCGCGTCCCGTACGTTATGGCGTACGATTCGGACCCGAACACGACCGTCGTCGAGAAACGCAAGCTGCTTGCGCGCGCCGCGTCCGAGCGATGGCTGCTGGTGTTCGAGCACGACCCGAAGGTAGTCGCCACGTTCGTCGAGCCGGGCGCAAGGCACTACGCGCTGAGGAAGGTCGAGCTCTGAGTCGCTCGCGCCGCCGCGTCACCCGACCTTCTCGATGAGCGTCACGAGGGCGCAGCCGACGGCGAGGACGAGCGTAAAGAGGAGTGAGTTCTTGAGCGACCGCTTGACCATGCGGAGGATCGTCTCCTCCTTCACGATTGCGTGCACGGTGAAGATGACGAGGCAGATCGGAAAATAAAACACTATTGGTGGCAAGTGGTTCATGTTCTGCTCCGCGCGTCCAATTTTCGAATTCCGGATTGCGGATTGAGGATCGAGAATCCCCTTTCCGAATTTCGCAATTGCCTGCCGTCACCGAAGACCTCGGAACAACCCCCTGAATCTCAAGGCCGCAGCCGCGATCCCGACCGCAGTCGGGACCCATTTGCTAGGGGGGACTGCTCTGCGTTTCGGTCGACTGCGGCGCGACGGCCTTCCCGCGTGACGGCCCCTTGAACGGGAGGTTCAGCAGCACGAACAGGTTCAAAAGCCCCGCCAGCGACATGTACAGCGTGCCGGCCTCGTAGAACCGCGCCGTGACCAGTCCCCTGGGCTCTGGCGATAGGAGCGTGAACGACAAAAACCACAGCAGCCCGGACCCGAACCTCCCGACATAGTAGAACTGGTTGTCGTCGAACGCTATTCCCCTGAAGTTGGTGACATACGCCCCCGCCGCGAACGTCCCCCCGATAAGGATCAGCAGGCACAGACCCTTCCAGAATCGGCCGAGCACGATAAAGCCCGCGCCGGGCACGAGCCAGCCGACCACCGCCGCCACGAAGAGCAGTCCGGCCGATTTCTGGTTCGAGGATTCTTGAGACATCTCGGATGACACCTTTCCATTTGTCATTTGTCATTGACCATTGGCGCGCGCGTTTCTCTGTGCATCTGTGTCTCCGTGGCCATTCTCGGTCGGTCACATCGTGAACCGCTCGCCAAGATAGACCTTTCGCACCATGGGATTGCTCACTATCTCGTCCGGCTTCCCGTGCGCAAGGATCATGCTGTTGTCGATTATGTACGACCTGTCGGTCACGGAGAGCGTCTCGCGCACGTTGTGGTCGGTGAGCAGCGTGCCGATGTTGCGTTTCTTGAGCGAGACGACAATATCCTGGATCTCGGAAACGGTGATGGGATCGACGCCGGAAAAAGGCTCGTCGAGCAATATGAGCGACGGCGAAGTCGTCAGCGCGCGGGCGATCTCAAGACGCCGCATCTCACCTCCCGAGAGGGTCGCCGACCTCTGCTTGGCCAGCTTTGATATCCCGAACTCCGCCATGAGCTTCACGGCCTTGTTTCTCCGTTCCTTTCTCGTGAGCGGCTGGGTCTCGAGGATCGCGAGGAGGTTCTCCTCGACGGAAAGCCCCTGGAAGACCGACGGTTCCTGGGAAAGGTACGCCATCCCGAGCCGCGCGCGTTTGAACATCGGCAGGCGCGTGATGTCGTCTCCGTTCAGGTACACGTGTCCCCGCGTGGGTCTCACCATGCCGATGGTCATCTTGAAGGTCGTCGTCTTGCCCGCACCGTTGGGGCCGAGCAGCCCGACGATCTCGCCGACCTCGAGGTCGATCGACACGTCCTTCACGACCGTCCGGTCGCCGTATTGTTTTGACAGCTTGTCGCAGCGGAGAAGAACCATGGTCTATCTCACGAGTTTCATCCGTTCCGGCGGCCACCAGACGAGGAACCCTCGGCCGACCAGGTCCTTCTCGTCAATGAACCGCAGGTATTCGACCGAGGAGTCCACGATGCTGTCGGTCGGAATCACGCGCTCGACCCCGAAGACGTCGCGGGTAATGAGCAGCTCGCCCTTGCCGCGGTTGTCGGAGCCGTTGTCCCGGTCGAACGCGTAGCCGCGGCCGTCGCTCGTCCGGATTTCCTTTCGCTCCCACAGGCGGCTGTCCTTGCTGGTGGGCGAGTTGTCGCCGATCACGACGTACTTACCCGCGGGCACCTTCACAGGCTCGTCCTCGTTGAAGCACCCCTTTGCGATGTAGAAGATGTCGCGGTACACGGCGACCGAGGCGACCTCGCACGCGCCGCCCTTCACGGAGAAGGACGCGGCGGTGCGGCCGGCGCGGACCGTGTCGAGGCGCGAATCGTAGTACTCCACGAGCATGCACTTGCCGACCTGGGCGCCGTCGAAGGCCACGTAGGCCAAGCCGTCGTAGTACATCAGCTCCAGCACGTGCTCGTCGCCGGGGTCGCCGACGTCTATCGTCAGGTCCGCGCTGAGCGCCTGGCTTTGCGGCCCGGACCGGGCCTCGAGCGGCGCCACGACCAGCGTGGACCGCTTCGGGTCGATGGTGACGTGAAAATCGACCGCGCCGTTGGATATCGAGGCCGTGAGAACGGCGCCGGGATCGCGCATGGCGAAGGCGAGCCGGAGCTTGACATCCCTGACCTCGTTCGTCCCGGCGCTTCTGGGGAGCGTCATGTACTGTGTGCGGACCTCGTAGATGTCGCGCACGCAGTTGCGCAGTTGGAAAGCGCCGCCGTCCGTGATGAGCAGCCGTCTCCATCGCGTGAACTCTCGTTTGGTCTCATCCGACGTCTCCGCCCACTCCGAGAAGAATGCGTCCTCTTCCACCTGTCCATCCTCGATGACCGCGTGCGGGATCCAGATCGACTGCTGGACACGGAACGGCTTCTGGGCGATCCGGAACCGCTCTTCTCCACGGGGTCGGTAGAATATGTCACCCCCGGATAGCATGATCTCTTCATCGGGCATGCCGACGAGCCGCTTGATGAAGTTGCGCGTCGTGTCGAGCGGATATTTGAATACGATCACGTCGAACCGCTGCGGGTCTTCGACGTTGAAGGCGAACTTGTTGACCATGATCCTGTCGCCATACTCCAGATCCCCGAGCAGGGTCGGCACCATCGAGCCTGTCGGGATCTTGAAGACCTCGATGCAGAAGCAACGGATCACGAGCGCGGCGATGAAGGCGAGCAGAATAGCCTCGATGTTCTCCAGTGACCACCGGCCAAGTCCAATTTCCTGGTCGGCCCGGCCTTCAGCGTCTTTCGCGCCGGCCGTTAGAGCCGGAAAGACCGCGCGGCTTGCGAGCAGCAGGATGAACGCGGCCACGTGCGCGAACAGCGGAATGCGCAACCGGCCCGCGCCGAACTTCCACCAGAGTTGGATGCCCCAGTACAAAGCGGCGATGAAGTTCAGGTAGAGCCCGAAATCGTAGGACCACAGACGCTTGCGCAGCGCGCCCACCGCGTGCGCAACGATGGCTACCAGGAAGGCCAGGTTGATTATCGGAACGAACGCGAGGAACGACTTGCGCGCCTGGATGACGTGCTTGTACGTTTCGTAGCCCAGGAAAACCACTGCGGCCAAGAGCGCAAGAATGGACAGCGTGAGACACGCCGCAGCCATTGTCCGGCTGGCTTCTTCTTTCTCGTTCAACTGTTGCGGTCCGTCAGGACCGTCCGCGGCATGCTGCATGACCATTCCCCTGTCGCGACCCGTCCGCTCTCGGTAGAGAAAGTTAGATTCAATCACCTCCCTCCCGCGAAGTCAAGCAAAAGAACCCGGCCTGCGTAGTCTGTCAGTTACGGGGGGATGCAGACGGTTTGCGGGCACGATACTCTGGAGCGTATAAGCCGCAGCTTTGACTTTCTCTTGTGCTCAGTGCCGTCGCTCAAGGTCAAAGCTGCGGCTTTGACGCTCCATATTTCGCAGTCCCCCGGCAACCGACGTACTACACGGGTGCGCCCTTTTTGCTTGAATACCCGCATGGAATAGGTATAATTGGAAAAGACATTTATGCGCCCCGATGCCGGCACCCCCGTCGTCCCGAATGACCGCGCAAGCACCGGTTGCCGGCGGGTGGCCGGGGCTTCAATGAACCCGGCAATCGGTCGCGACCGACTCCCGGTAGGGGGCGGACGGACGTCGTACTATGGGAGATTGATCCATGCGAGTCTGTGTCTGCATCAAGCGCGTCCCGGATACGGCTGCCAACATCCGGATCGGCTCGGACGGCAAGACCATCGATCCTGGCGGCGTTGAGTTCGTCATGAGCCCCTACGACGAGATAGCCATCGAGCAGGCGCTCCGGCTCAAGGAGTCGGCCGGACAGGGCGAGGTGGTCGTCGTCTCGCTGGGTCCGTCCGAGGCCGCCGCTACGCTTCGCAGCGGTCTCGCCATGGGCGCGGATCGGGCCGTGCTTCTGAAGGACCCGATGAAGTACCGCGACCCGTACGGGGTCGCATCGACGCTCGCGGAAGAACTGAAGAAGATGTCGTTCGACATGCTCCTGTTCGGAAAGCAGGCCGTGGACGACGATTGCTGTCAGGTCGGGTCGATCGTTGCGGCCCTGCTCGGCCTGCCGTTCGTCGGGATCGTGACGAAGATGGAAGTGAAGGCCGGAACCGCAACGGTCCACAGACAGGTGGAAGGCGGTCACGAGGTCGTGGAGGTGAAGCTCCCGGCCGCCTTTTCCTGCCAGAAGGGCCTGGCCGAGCCAAGGCTGCCTTCCTTGAAAGGGATAATGGCGTCGAAGAAGAAACCGTTGGAGGAGAGGAGCGTGGCGACGGTCGAGCCCGTCTTCGAGGTCGAGAAGCTTGAATATCCTCCCCGGCGCGCCCCCGGCAAGATCGCAGGCCAGGGGGCCGAAGGCGTGGCGCCGCTGCTGAACCTGTTAAAGACCGAGGCCAAAATATATTGACCGCCGCCCTCGGGGCTGCAATTGTGCTGATCGTGTGTCTTTGATCAAGTACCATTTTGCCACAGAGGCACTGAGACACGGAGAAAGCTGAAAGAGAGACTCAGATAGCAGGAGCATCAGATGTCGAACACAATCCTGGTCTTTGCGGAACAACGGGCCGGCAAGCTGAAGAAATCGGCCATCGAAGCCGTTTCGGAAGCGAAGCGGCAGGCGGACAAGCTGGGCGGGCAGGCGTTCGCCGTCGTGATCGGGAACGACGTGCAGGCACTCGCGGAATCGCTGGGTCAGTACGGCGCCGCAAGGACGTTCGTCGCCGACAACCCCGCCCTTGCCAACTACTCGTCCGATGGCTATGCGCGGATCCTGGCCGAGGCGGTGCGCAGGGCCGAGCCTGCGGTAGTCCTTCTGCCGGCCTCGGCGATGGGCAAGGATCTTGCCGCCGGACTCGCAGGCCTGATCAAGACCTCCGTCGCCATGGACTGTGTCGAGGTCGCGCTTGCGGACGGCAAACTCGTGGTGAAAAGACCGGTCTATGCCGGCAAGGTCACCGCGGTCTGCACGTTCCGACGCATGCCTGCAATCGTGACTCTGCGGCCGAACGTCTTTCCCGCCGCGCAACCCGAGCCGGCGCGGAAGTCCGAGACCGAGAGCATCCCGTTGATGTTCACGGCAGCGGATCTCAAGAGCGCCGCGCGCGAACTCATGGCCGTGGTGACCAAGCGTCCCGAACTGACCGAAGCCGGGGTCATAGTGTCGGGCGGGCGCGGGATGAAGGGTGCGGAGAATTTTGCGATGCTCGAAGAGCTCGCCGACGCGCTCGGCGCGGCCGTGGGCGCATCCAGGGCGGCGGTCGACTCGGGTTGGCGTCCGCACGAGTTCCAGGTGGGCCAGACCGGAAAGACAGTGTCGCCGACCCTCTACATCGCTTGCGGAATCTCCGGCGCAGTACAGCACCTCGCGGGGATGTCGTCCTCAAAGTTCATCGTTGCGATCAACAAAGACCCCGACGCGCCCATCTTCAAGGCCGCAAGCTACGGAATTGTCGGCGACCTCTTCGAGGTCGTACCCGCCCTCGCGCGCGAGTTCAAGAAGATACTGCAGACGGCCTAGACCGCCGAAGACGACAGAAGAATGGAACGGGAACCGCTGAAGACGCCGAAGACGCTGAAGTGACGGAAGGGGAGAACGGCAATCATTGAAGACCCCAAGAGCGGAAGCGGCTGGTGTTTTTTTTGAAGTCTGCTGCACTTAAGGCATCTCAAAATGGCTATCAAGCTGTCCCGGACAGTCTGCTCGATTGCGGAATCGGCCACTCTGGCCATCGATGCGGCTGCGAAGGCAATGAAGAAGGCCGGAAGAGACGTGGTAAACCTGAGCGCGGGCGAACCGGACTTCGACACGCCGTCCGATATCCGAAAGGCCGCGACCGCGGCGATGGAGAGCGGCTTCACGCGCTACTGCCCCGCGGGGGGCATCCCGGACCTGCGTGAGGCGATCGTCGAGAAACTGCGGAAAGACAACGGGCTCGAATACGCGCCGGATTGCGTCGCGGTCACGAACGGGGCAAAGCAGGCCATCTACCTCGCGCTCCAGAGCATCCTCGACCCGGGCGATCGCGTGCTCGTGCAGGCACCGTATTGGGTCAGCTATTCGGAGATGGTCAAGTCCCTGGGCGGAGTGCCCGTATGCCTGCCGGCGAAATACGCGGACGGATTCGCATTCGACGTCAACCAGGTGGTCAAGCGAATCACTCCGCGCACGAAGGCGCTGATCTTGAACTCACCGAACAACCCGACGGGCGCGGTCCTGCCACAGGAGACCCTTGCGCAGCTTGAGGAGGCGCTGTTCAAACGAAAGGCCGGAGGCGGAAAGGCCGGAAAGAAGAAACCGATCGCCGGCATGTGTATCATCTCGGACGAGATCTACGAGAAGCTGGTGTATGCGCCCATG
>JAVHLO010000579.1 GCA_031082105.1 Planctomycetota bacterium | reverse complement strand
GCATGAAAATGCGCTTTCTCTATATTAAAATGCTTGACTTGGCATGGAAAGTCAAGTAAAATACTGCGAATTCGTAGCCACTTTTCTGCTTTTGACTTGCCGGAAGCGGAGGTTTTTTGGGAGCCTCATCATGGTGCAGCGGTCAGTGCGGTCATGTCTTCTGTTGGCTTCAGCGCTACTGCTTGTCCTTCCGATCGGTTGTATTCGCAGACAACCTGCCCCTTCTCAGGAACCACCCCCGGTCGTGAAACCGGACTATGACGCCGAGACCGAGCGCGACCTCGCGGAGCTCAAGGCGCGTCTCGCGGCCGTCGACAGGCAGCTCGGAATGATGCGCAGCGGTCAGCCGGAAATCCCGGGCGGCTCGACCTGGGACTCGCTGCTGCAGCTCGAAGAGCAGCGCAAGACGCTTGCCGAGCAGGAGGCGCAGACGCTGGCCGACGGCTACGTTCGCACCGCGCAGAAATTCCTGCAGGAGCTGGAACTTGACAAGGCAAAGGAGAGCCTCCAGCAGGCGCTCCAGTTGAAGCCCGATCACGAGGAGGCTCGAAGGCTGCTCGCCGACGTGCGGATCATGCTGGGCGAGTATGCCCCGACCGACGCGGGCGAGCGGGCGAAGAGACTTGTTGACGAAGTGACCGTCAAAGTCGAACAGCACAAGATGGAACTCCACAACATGTTCGAGCGCGGCGTCAGGGCGCACGACGCGGAGCAGTTCGACGAGGCCATAGAGTGTTTCCAGAAAGTGCTCGAGTGGATCCGCTGGTATCCGGACGTCACCGATCTGTCCTACTACCAGACTCAGGCGGAAGGCTACCTCTCCAGGTCGAAGGAAGGCAAGAAGCGCAAAGACGCGGAGATGGCGCTCATGCGCCAGGAGGCTGCGCGCAGCAGGGCGGAAGATGAGGAAACAAGCCGTCGTGAAGACATCTCCGAGCGAGTCATCACCCTCTTCCGCAGGGCGCAGACCGAGTTTGAAGACGGTCACTACGTAAACACCAGACAACTGTGCGAGGAGATTCTGAGGCTCGATCCGGCCAACGAGTACGCCGCGAAGCTGAGCACCGTCGCCGAGATGACACGGATCAGCGTTGAGAAGGTCGATATTCACGATCAATACAAGGAGCAATGGAAAAGGACTTTTGCGGAAGCTCGCGAGAAGATGGTCATGCAGCGCGAGGTTGTCGTGTTTGCGCCTCGCGAGCAGTGGCAGGTGATCGCGAGCCGGCAGCCGCGTGGAATCGCCGAGCGCGAAGAGGAACGCTCCGAAGAGGATCGCCAGGTGCTGCGTAAAATCGGCGACACCAAGGTGTCGCTCAGCTTCAGCGATACTTCGCTTACCGACGTGGTGAGCTACCTGAGGGAGTACACCGGGCTGAACATCATGATCGACATGAAGGAGATTGCGGCTCCCGACGATGTCAGGATCACGGCGTTCCACGTCTCGGACATCGCCCTTGAGAAAGCGCTCGAAATCATCCTGCGCATGTTGGAGTTGGCTTATTACGTGAAGGACGGGGTCGTCATGATCACGACCGCCGCGAAGATCGGCACCGAGACCGTGCTGGAGCTCTACGACGTTCAGGACCTCACGGTCGTCATACAGGAGTTCCCCGGCAAGGAAATCAGCCTTATCCCGCCCGAAGAAGGGCTTGGCGTTGCGAGCACGTCGGCCGGCGCGCCGCCTCCGGTGATCGTGGGCGACGAGCTCAAAGACCTGATCAAGAACACCATCGCAAAGGACTCGTGGGACGAGGAAGGCGGCGGAAGGAGCATCGAGTACAACAATGGCTTGCTCATCATCCGCCACACGCCTGAAGTACACAAGAAAGTGCAGAAAATGCTCAGCGAGATACGCCAGTCCACGGGCGTCGTGGTGACGCTCGAGACGAGGTTTCTCCGCGTACGCGAGACGTTTCTGGAGGACGTCGGCGTCGATTTCAGGGGATTGAACCCGCTTCTGCTGCCCATGTCGCCCTTTACGCCGGCGCCGGGCGAAGGCGTGCCCGACACGAACGCGTTCACGTTCCTTGAAGACCCGTTCGATCTGGCCACGGAAACGCGGTGGCCCAGCCCCGGTATCTGGGACCGGTCCGGCGGTCACACCCCGGGACAGCCCGGCGTGGATCGCGATATGAAGGCGCGCATCGAACACGTCATCGCAAGCGACACAACTCTCCAGACGTTCCTGACGACAGTCATGAACAATCAGGGCGGCGGCTCCTTCGCCTGGTCCATCATCAACGACGTGTCCGTGTCCGCCGTCATAAAAATGGTCGGCAAGGACCACAGAGCGAAGATCCTCACG
>JAVHLO010000578.1:906-2320 GCA_031082105.1 Planctomycetota bacterium | reverse complement strand
GTGGCGGGGGGCCAGGACTGCGCGCTTACGGTGTGGGACCTTGAGCGCAGGACCGGGTCGCCGCAGTTCGATGGGCATCGCGAGGAGATATCGTCCGTCGTCATGTCGCCGGACGGCACGCGCGCACTCTCCGGGTCATTTGACCACTCGCTCATTCTCTGGGACATTGAGAGCGGCAGGCAGCTTCGCCGTCTCGCGGGGCACACTGAGTGGGTCATGTCGGTGGCGATGTCGCCGGACGGCAAACGCGCGCTTTCCGTCTCACGCGACAGGACGATCCGGCTCTGGGACCTCGACACGGGAAAAGAACTCTCGCAGATCAAGACGGACGTCGAGGCCGGCTTCGTCGCGTATTCTCCGGACGGGAAGCGGGCGTTGGCAGGACTGGACGACAAGACGGTGCGGATGTGGGACATCGAAACCTGGAAGGAGCTCCTGCGCCTGGAGGGCCATGCGGACAGGGCGCTGTGTGTCGCGTTCTCTCCGGACGGCCGACGCGTGCTCTCTTCGTCGAGCGACATGTCGGTTCGCCTGTGGGACCTCGAACAGGGCCGGGAGATTCTGGTGCTTGAAGGCCACACGGGCACGATCCCGTCCGTCGCATTTTCACCCGACGGCAAGCGCGCGCTTTCCGGGTCCGGCGACAAGACTATGCGGCTATGGGACCTGGCGAGCGGCGAAGAGCTTCGCCGGTTCGAAGGACACGAGGACATGGTTTCCGAGGTCGCCTTCTCGCCCGACGGTCGCTGCGCCGTCTCTGCATCCTGGGACGGCCTGGGCCGGATCTGGGATATCGAGAGCGGCAGACTGCTTGCGCGGCTCGAAGGGAACACCGGGACGGTGCAGTCTATTGCGTTCTCGCCGGACGGCAGGCGCATCGTGACCGGAGGCGGGGACCGGACGGTGCGGCTGTGGGAGACCACCGGGGAAGACCGGCTTCGCAGACTCGTCGGTCACACCGGCGAGGTATCGGTATGGGCCGTCGACATCTCGCCGGACGGCAAGCGTGCGCTCACCGGGGGCGGAATGGACGACGGCACGCTGCGGCTTTGGGACCTTGACAGCGGGAAACAGATTCGTCAACTCGGCGGCGGCATGGGACTGGTCGTGGTGGCGCGATTCTCACCGGACGGAAGGCGGGCGCTTTCGGCAGCCTCGGACGACGCGCTTCGATTGTGGAACGTCGAGGACGGCAGAGAAATGCCCTGCATCGAGAATCTGAACACGGTCGTGTTGACGCTGGCTCTTTCGCCGGACGGGAAGCGCGCCCTGACGGGCGGCGTCGATTGGAAGGTTCACCTGTGGGGCATCGAAAATGACAAGCTGATCAGGGAGCTGGCCGGCCACACGGACATTGTGGGCTCGGTCGCGCTTTCGGAATGTGGGAAGATGGCGCTTTCGGGCTCGGTCGACA
>JAVHLO010000578.1:611-896 GCA_031082105.1 Planctomycetota bacterium | reverse complement strand
GTCGACAAGACCGTTCGCCTTTGGGACCTGGAAAGCGGGAAGGAGATCGTGCGGTTTGACGGACACACCGGCTCCGTGCGTGGAGTCAGGTTCGGAAAGACGATGTCTTCGGCGAGTGGCCCTGGGTTCACAGTGTTTTCCGCGTCCACTGATGGGACCTTTCGCGAGTGGCGGTTTGACACGATGCAAAACGGCCGCGAAGTACGCCGGCTGGACAAGGTCGAGGGCGAGCTGATATTCGGCCGGCGGACGGTCGACGGCTGGATAGCGCTCGAGGTCGAGGAC
>JAVHLO010000578.1:0-601 GCA_031082105.1 Planctomycetota bacterium | reverse complement strand
CGAGGACAATGTCGTGCTCGTCCACCATGACGGGCCGGATTGGTGGCGCGCGTGGACAAACGATGGAGCCCGCGAAGCGATGCTAGTGCGCTGGGAGCGCGAGATCGGGATGCGGGTGAATCTCGATACCGCTGCGATCGAGCGCGTCCCGACGCCGGGCCCTGCGTACGAGAAGGACCCGCTCCAGGCGCCGAGGTGCAGGTGAGGATCGGACAGAATTCCGTTCGGGAGAAGGCCATGGCGGAGCATTTGGCACGGCATGGCGCGAGCGCCATCGAGGACATGATCCGCGTCGTACGCGGCCAGAAGGTGATTCTCGATGTCGACCTCGCCGCGCTGTACGGGGTCGAGACCAAGCGGCTCAATGAGCAGGTGCGCAGGAATGCGAAGAGGTTTCCGGTAGATTTTGGTTTCAAGCTCACCCGCGAAGAGGCTGGAAACTTGAAGTCGCATTGTGCGACTTCAAGTTGTGGTCACGGTACCGTGTGGGTCGAACGCGCCGTCGGCCTTGACGTGCTGGAATCTCGCCGGCGCGCGGAGCGGGCGGATGCCCCGCACGATATCTCGTCGCTTGCACGAAGCACTACAGACAGGTAGCGCA
>JAVHLO010000577.1 GCA_031082105.1 Planctomycetota bacterium | reverse complement strand
GGTGGTATGCGCTATCTGCGGTCCGTCGTAAGGCTCGCTCCGGGGCGGGTTCATGATCGCGATGAGCGAGCCGACGTTGCCGCGCTGGTCGACGTCGTGCCACACCGCGTTCGCCGGCACCGACCCGCCGTACTCGATGATGCAATACTCGAACTTCGACACCTTCGGGTCGAACGAGCCCGCCCTCATGAAGATCGACTGCCAGTCGCCCGCCTTGGGCTGATCTTTCGCCGAGGTGAACCGGATGGGCTTCTCCTTCGTGCCTACCGCGACGATGTTGCCCATATCGGACTCGCCCGTGCCCGTCTTGCCGCCCACGTAGATGATGCTGCCGACCTGCATGACGACGCCGGGTTCGAGTGTCAGCGTGACCGGCGGGCCGCCGTACGTGTCGCCGGGCACCTGCAGTTCATCGACGCGATACGGCATGCCGAGGTCTCTGTAGGTGACGCTCTTGTTCAGCATCGGCGTTGAGACATAGATCACGCGGGCGTGAACCGGCACGCCTTCCTTCACCACGAAATTCTCCTTCGTGAGCGTACCCGCGGCGACCGGATCGACGTTCATCACCGGGTACTGATACTGCGGATCGGTCACCTTCGGCGTGTATCCGAAGATTGTGACGCTCGAGTCGGTGGATAGCCCCGTCTCGTTCCAGAGGCGGAACCCCTTGTTCTGCAGTTCGTGGAACGTCACGTTCTTCAGCCTGACGGCCGGCTCCTTGTCGGAGTGGAGGGTTGCGATGGCGCCGGCGCCCGCGCCTGCACCGGATTTGTAGAAGTCGGTGTGCTCGATCGTGAACTCCTTGTAGCCGAACCCCGTCGATATCCCGTCCCAGAAGAGGTCCTCTGCGTCGAACGGCGCCAGTACGACGTGCTTCTCCGCCGTGCCGAGTATCTTGACGGCGCCGCCCTCTTCGACGCTCAGGCTCCCATGCGGCGGAGACACCTTGCGGAGCTGGTCGTCGTTGAAGAGCACTACCGTGCCCGCCTGGATAGTAAGCGTGAACTTGCCCGTGGAGAAGGGGCCGAAGACAAGGTACACGTTGTCCGGCGTCCAGGTCTCGTCCGAGTCGAGCACGGCCTTTGCGTTGATCTGATGGCCGTAGACCTTCTGCGGCAGCGACTCGACCGACTTGTAGACCTTCTTCAACGGCGTCTCCGCCGCTTCCTGCGCATAGACCGTCATGGTCAGGACGGCGAAGACGAACAACAAACCCAACCCGATCGCGCGTAGCGATACCATGGCACATCCTCCAAAAGACATCGTAAGAGAACGGTGATCCACACGTCATTCATCGATCTCGGCGTGAAGATACCAACGCCGGCCTTGTCTGTCAAGATAAATGACTTGTACGGCATCGCCGGAACCGGAAACGAACCGCAAAGGCGCAGAGGGCATGGAGAGCTGCATTCCACATCGTCGCTCTGTGTCTCAGTGGTAAAATGCCATTTCAAGGGGCACCGAAGTCTGCTCTGCCGCGCCTTCGGCGCTCGCGCGTTTCCATTGTCGCGTGTCCACGCCCTTACGGGCGCGGCTACCGGCTGACGGCGCTTCGTGCCTCGGTGGTGAACTTGCTTCTCAAAGAGCCACGGAGCCGACCCTGCCGCGCCTTCGGCGCTCGCGCGTTTCCCGTGTCGCGTGTCCACGCCCTTACGGGCGCGGCTACCGGCTGACGGCGCTTCGCGCCTGGTCTGCAATCCCGCTCCGTCATGCGCTCTTTTTCTTGACTTCCGCATCGTGCGGTGGTAATCTCCATCGAAAGCTGTTTAGCAGCTTGACATCACAACCTCATTCCCTCGAGAGGAGGTGAGACGCATGGCCAGTCACGTTTTCGGATGAAGGTGATTCCGAGTCGTGATGATGCACGTGATGCATTCATCAGGCAGCTCGGTCGCGCCGGCCGCGTCTCACCCCGGCACGCCTTCGGATCTGTAACCAGGTCTCCCCAAGTTGCCGGCCGGACAGCGGCCGCGACACGAGCCCCGCGCGCATGAAACAGGAAGACAGGCGCTCCGCCTGTCTGAACACGCGAGGTCGGCCGGTTCTTCGATGACGGGCCGGCCTCATAACTGCGCGCGCGATGTTTGTCGTCAGCTTGTGGAGACAACGCATGTCAACTCTCAGCCGGTTCTTCAGCTCACGCTGGGGCCCCATCGTCACGGGCGCGATCATCGGCGTGCTCGCCGTCGTACTCGTCAAGCTCGGCAACCCCTCCAACATGGGCATCTGCGTCGCATGCTTCGCCCGCGACACGGCGGGCGCGCTCGGCCTTCACCGCGCGAGCACGGTCCAGTACATCCGGCCCGAACTGCTCGGCC
>JAVHLO010000576.1 GCA_031082105.1 Planctomycetota bacterium | reverse complement strand
GGAAAATGGGCCCCGACCCGTCGGGGCGCTTCCGGATCATGAATAGTGCCCTCTCGCGACTTCGCACGCGAGGTGCGGCGGTCGGCACATTAGCAGCCACTTCGATGACACTCTCACCCTTCGCACAGGCAACCGAGATCGTCCGCGGCGGCCGGCGCGGTCTTCGCGCGGCGATCGGGCTCGTCGCCGGCGGGTGCGCGTACGCGCTTCGCGGCAAGGGTCCCTGCACGAACTGCGGGTTCTCGCAGGTCTCGACCGGTGGCGCACCGGTCGACCCTACATCGCTGATGGAACAGTTCGAGACTGCGCTGGCAAGGCTGACCATGGACATCCGCGCTGCGCTGCCCGGCAGGCGCATCCTCGAGCTGGACATCTACAACTCCGGCTCGTTCTTCAACCACGAGGAGGTCCCCATCAAGGCGCAGCTTGGGATCTTGCGGCGCGCGGGGCAATTGGATGGTCTCGAGTACGTGATGGTCGAATCGCGGCCGGAGTATGTCGTCGATGCAGTGGTGAAGTCGGCCGTCGCAGCGGTCGCGCCGAAGCAGCTCGAGATCGGGATCGGGCTCGAGAGCGCGGACCGGCGGGTGAGGGAGGGGCTTGTGCGGAAGGGGTTCGGGCTGGAGGAATACGAGGCGGCGTTGGGCGTGATGGCGCGGCACAGGGCAGACCTGCTCGCGTACCTGCTGCTGAAGCCGATGGGGCTTGGCGAGCGCGAAGCGATCGAGGACTATGTAGCGAGCGCGAAGTACGTGTTCGATTCTGCGAGGAGACTCGGCGTCCGCGCGCGCGTATCGATGCAGCCGGTATTTGTCGTGAGGGGGACGCCGCTGGGGGTGCTGTACGACTCGGGCAAGTACCGGCCGCCGTGGCTCTGGAGTGTGGCGGAGTGCGTGAAGAGGAGCGCCGGACTCGGCCCGGTGCGCGTATGTTCCGGGGACGACTTTCCGCCCCCGTACGCGCGTCGGCGAAACTGCGGTCAGTGCGACGCCTCCTTCGAGTCGGCCATCGACCGGTACAACAAGACAGGCGACGTGTCGGTATTCGACACGCTCGATTGCGGGTGCGTGGAGCAATGGCGCGGCGAGTCGGCCGTTCCGGCCGGCGAGCGCGGCTGAAGATTCGATTCGCTGGTTCCCCTCTCTCCGCTCGGCGAGATACTGGAACAGGGACTTGAAGAGACACGGACGAGAGAACGGAATGTCCGGTCTCCTGCAAGTCTCGTCCGGTCCCTGTTGGCATTCCTTTCCGGATATTGGAGCGACGGCGGGGGGACCGCGCGTGTTGCGGGTTCGTTCGCCACACTCTCTTTGGAGATTGAAGCCATGCTGCGAAGGATTGCCGTGGTGGCCGTGTTCTGTCTGCTTGCGCACTGCGCTTGGGCGCAGGAGGCTGAAGCGCCGAAGACGGGCGGTCCGTTCGAGGTCGAGCTGACGAAGCCCTCGACGAAGTACTGGCTGTACGTGCCGGAGGACTACACGAAGAACCACTCGCTCCCGCTGATGGTGGCGCTGCACGGGGCGGGCAGCGACGCGAAGTCGAGCGCGGGGATATTCCATTCCGAGGCGGCGCGGAACAAGTTTGTCCTTTGCGGCGTCAAGTCCACGGGCGAGGCGTGGGAGGACGGCGACGGCGCGCTGATCCTTGCGGTGATGGACGACGTGAAGAAGAAATACAGCATCGACCCGGACCGGATATTTCTGACGGGGTATTCATCCGGCGGGTTCATGGCGAGCCGGTTCGGGTTCAAGAACCACGCGCGTTTTCGCGGTGTGTGCATGATAGCGGGCGCGATGATCGAGGGCGGTGGCAAGCCGTTCAAGGAGGCGGCGGCGCACATGTGCGCGCTGGTGGTCTGCGGGACGCTCGACCCGAACATGCAGTGCTGCGATGAGGCGTTCAAGAAGCTGCAGAAGAGCAAGTTCGACGTCGAGTTCAACAAGGTGGAGGGGATGGAGCATTCGCCGTTGAAATCCGAGGTGATCCCGTGGATATTCGAGAAGTTCAACGAGCGGCTGGGTAAGCCGGAGGACCTGCTCATCCGCGGCAAGAATGCGGTGGCGCAGAAGCGGTACGCCGACGCGATCGAGTGGTATCATCGGGTGATTGTGGACGCGCTCGGTGAGAAGTTTCAGAAGATCGCGGAGCAGGAGCTCGGGAAGCTCGAGAAGAAGGCGAACGAGGAGCTGACGAAGGCGCTGAAGAAGTGCGAGAAGGACCAGAAGGGCGGCCTGCAGATGTTGAAGGACCTTGCTGAGCAGTACGACGGTGTCGAGGCCGCGGACAAGGCGAAGGAGAAGATCAAGGAGCTCGAAGGCGGCGGAACGGAGGGCG
>JAVHLO010000575.1 GCA_031082105.1 Planctomycetota bacterium | reverse complement strand
CGTTCGTGAATAATGCGCGCTAGTGGTTCTTGACAATTCAGATTCGGCGGAGCCGGTCGCCTACCGCTCCCTCACGGTCGCGGCACTGATTCCTCAATTTCAAATGTCATGAGCCACTAGGACTTTGCTTTCGGGTTCGTCTTTCAAGGAGACCGCCATGAAGAGACAGACGCTGCTATTGCTTGTCATCCTGGCTGTGGCGCTGATGCCCGCCATCTACGCCCAGGACACCTCGCCGGAGAAGGCGGAGAAGACCTACTTCGCCGTCGAGATGCAGGGCAAGATCATCGGCTACAGCGAAGAATCGGAAGGCCGCGAGAAGCTCGATGGCTCCGACATGATCGTCGTCCGCACAAGGCGTTCGCTCAAACTCAGCCTGCTCGGCAGCCCGATGGACGTCACCGAAGAGAGCAAGTCCTTCCTCGACCCCGAGTCGCACAAACCGCTTCGAATCGTGTACGAGGCGCAGACCGGCCCCACGGGTCGCAAGATCGAATGTGTGTTCAAAGAGGGGTCCGTCCACTGCAAGTCCTACACCGGCGAGACGCTTGCGACGGAGAAGGATGTGGACCTCGGCGTCGATTGTCTCGTCATCTGGGGCTCCGGCGCAATCGAGTCGTTCGCGGCCTCGCTCGAGGCCGGCACGCCTGATGCCCCCGCAAAGCCGCGCGAGTTCAAGTGCTTCATCCCGGCCGCCATGGAAGTCTCGGACGCCACCGCAGTGTTCGAGAAAGAGGAAGATATCGACCTCATGGGGCAGAAGGTGGCCGCCAGGCGGTACCTCTTCACGTTGAAGTTCATGTCGACCCGCGTCAGGTACTGGATACGCAAGGACACGGGCAAGATCGCGCGCGTGGACAATGAAACCCAGCAGGCCAGCATTTACGAGACCGATCCGAGCATCGCCACGATGCTTAAACGCGCGGAGATCACGGACGCAATCCTCGTGCAGACGAACGAACAGATCGCGGACGTGACTTCGCTCACGCGCATGAAACTCGAAGTGGAAATAACCGCGCCCGGTGAGGAGGTGACCGTCGCGTCCTTGAACGTGCCGGGCCAGAAGTTTGAAGGGGCCGTCGAAGAGAACTTCATCAAAGGCGTCTTCGAGCTTGAGCCGGCCCGGTACAAGGGCGATGGCGCGCCGCCGTTCCCGCCTGACTTCAAGGGCGTCGAATCGATCGCAAAGTACCTGGAGGCGGAAGACGACATCGAATCCGAGAGCGCGGAGATCGTCGAGCTCGCGAAGAAGCTCTCCGCGGGCGCGAAGGATTCGTGGAAGGCCGCGGTGGCGTTCGCGAAATGGGTGCACGAAGAGATCGGCTACGAAATCCCCGGCGGCGGGACCGCGCTCGGGACGTTGAAGGCGAAGGAGGCCGAGTGCGGCGGCCACAGCAGGCTTCACGTGGCGCTCTGCCGCGCCGTGGGGATCCCGGCGAGGGTGGTCGGGGGCGCGATGTATGTCCCGGCCTACGGCGGCGTGTTCGGCCAGCACGCGTGGGCGGAGGTCTACATGGGCGAAAAGCCCGGCTGGATCCCGATCGACGCGACCGCGGGCGAGATAGACTACGCCGACGCCGGCCACATCCGGCTCGGCGAGATGGTCGCGTTCCGGGGAAAGAAGGTGGTCATTCTCGAGTACGCGCCGAAAGTCGTCCACAAGCTCACGAAACCCGAGGCGCGCCCCGCGCCGTGCGAGATGGGCAAAACCTACACATACCACTACCTTGTCGACGGCACCGAGATCGGGACGTATGCCTTTTCGATCGACAAACAGGACAAGCACGCCGGGCAGGACGCGTTTTTCATGACTTCGAAGCTCGAGATCGTCGGCGGCAGCGCGCAGGGCGAGACCGTGCTGACCCTGGACGGCCGTCCGCTGAAGTACAATCTCAAGGGCAAAGGCGGCGGGAAGGACGTCGAGATCGACTGCGCGTTCGGCGAGAAGAGCGTCGCGGTGGTGATCACGCAGGGCGATGTGAAGACGGAGCGGACCGTGCAGTTGCCGGAAGACTGCCTTCTGTTCGACAACAACAACCTCGGTCATTTTGCGATGTTGATATCGCGGTTCGAGTTGAAGGATGGCGCTGAGTTCACGGTGAAGGCGTTCCATCCGTCGTCGATGTCAGTGCTGCCGCTCGTTGTGAAAGTCGGGAAGGCGCAGAAGCTCGTTGTGCGCGGGAAGGAGCACGAGGCGTTTGAGACGGAAATCCTGATCGCCGGGACGAAGCTGAACATGTTCTACACGAAGCAGGGGATGCTGGTGAAGGACATGGAGCAGAACGGCAAGGTGGTCGTCGAGTGCGAGTGGCCGGGGGAGTAGGGACCCATCCGGATCCGAGC
>JAVHLO010000574.1 GCA_031082105.1 Planctomycetota bacterium | reverse complement strand
CGTGCCTTCGGAAACGCCACTCCGCCCTGCGGGGCTACGTGGCTTACTACAAACACTCGCGGCGGTCGCCCCATTACTCGGACAGGTTGCCAGCCGGGATTGTTCGCGTATCGGGGACAAAGCCCGACAGACTGTCATTCGCGCGATAGCGGGATTCCAGTGGATGGCCGACGCGACCGAGCCTGTCGGAATCCATTCTTGTCCTCTTGCCGCCGCACCGTTTGCTGGATTCCCGCTTTCGCGGGAATGACATTTTCACGCTTCATCATGAATGGTCTTGGCTAACCGTAGGTTGACGAATACTTGTCGCACAGGAACGCTTGCGAAGAACAGTACCGCGGCTTGAGGCGCGGCGTTTTCAGGAGAGGCTCATGAATACCGGACGCGCGACACTGTACGGGACCTTTCTCGTATTCCTGGTCACATTGCAGGCATGGCCGGCCTACGCCCAGGCCGCCGGAGAACTCCGTGACGTCGATGCGCCAATGAACGCGACTATGTCCATCGAGCCGGCACAGGATCCGGAAAGCCCCGACCCGTTCAAGGGCGTTCTCAGCCTTCACCTGCAGACGAAGAGCCAGTATCCCGGCAGCCCAACGCCAATCGTGGCCGCACTCGCGCTTGAGAAGGACACGGTCGTCTGCACGATCGAAGGCGTTGGCGAATCCGGCCCCTGCGAAGCCACGGACTTCGCCACCGCGGACCTCAAACTCGAACTGCCCGCGCCACCCGCGCGCCTTGTCTTCAAGCGTCACGGGTCGGACAAGAGCGACTCCTTCGCCCTGCAGGTGGACAACTGCGCTGTCGCCGTGGAGAAGAGCGCGGGCAACTCGATCGAACTCACCGTGACCGGCTGGCATCGCGCCACATGGCAGAACGGAAGGCAGATATTCCTCCGCCACGGGCAGCTCATCGACGACCCGGCGAAAGGCAAGGGCTGGTCCAGGGTCGTGCCGGGTGTAACGGAGCTATTGTGTCACGGCAAGGCGGAAGAGTTGCAGCAACTGCTTGCCGACATACGCAGCCTCAGACGAAACGACGTTCGCGATATCGCGTCCGAGGTTCTGCGCCGCCACGGGCTGCATCAGCCGACCGAGATTGAACTGACGCCCGGTTCCGGCAAGAAAGCCGTCCGGGTCTGCGTGACGCTGGACTTCCCGGTCGAGCTATTTGACGCCTTCGGCTGGACCGTGAAGGACGCGAGCTACGTTCCAAGCACCTTCATCCCCAAGGCGCTGCATCTGTATCCGCCTTCGACACCGGCGCCATCGCTGGTTTCGCGCATCGCAAACCACCCTTTGGGTCAGATGCGTTTCGGCGAGGGGACGAACGCAACGTATCAGGTCGATACGGAGGTGGTCAGTGGCGCGCAGCCGGCACAGAAGAGCAGCGGTCGCGTTGCCGCAACACTCCAATGGGATCGGGAGGTGCTGAAGGGCGCGGCCCGCACCATCTTCCGATTGACGCCCGGTGTCGCGAAGCTGCCGGACTGGTGCGGGTTCTCGTACCCTCGGTGGCTGGGCGGCCTGTGCTTCCCGAATCGCCTGGCCTCGTTCAGTCCAGAGCAGTGCGCGCTGACGGGGCGACTTGCCGGCGAGACTGTCTGGGAATTCCCGACGGGCCACGATTGCGGCGAGCGGAGCGAGGACTATCTCTTTGCGTTTGCCGGATCCGCCGTGGGTCCCGGTGTGAGCTGGATGCCTGCGCACGGCGGCAAGGCGGATGGCACTCCTGAGGATTCCGCCGGCAAGGCTCGGTTCTCGGATGAGGAATTGCAGGTCGTGGCAGAGCTTGACGCGCCGGTCCCGCGCCTGTTCGCGCTGAAGACACTCAAGTTCTCACGGCTGGAGAGGCCGCTTGAACTGCCCGCCTCGCTGCCCGCGTTCTCCTACAATATCGCCGGCAACATGTCGGGCTGCTTCGAGGTCAGGCGTGTCTCATTGAACGAGATCGTCAAGGTCGGCGAGAATGAGATCCCGTGCGCCGTATTCGAGATCGCCGAGCGGTTCACTTCGGATGGAAAGACCATCTATGAATGCACAGGCCGGGTATGGCTCAACCCCGGGTTTCCCGCGTGGATGGTGAAGGCGAGCGGCGAGATCAAGTACAACTACCTCGACTGGAAGCCGCCTTTCAAGCACATCGACGACGCGTGGCGTGAATACTGCGCGAAGAACGGCGATGCGCTCCGAGGCTCCGTGCGATTCGCGATCGAGGCCATCGACTCATCGACGAAGCCGAGGTAGCCCGCCGGTTCGCGAACAGGACTGCCAGCACTGCGAAGTGGAAGATCGTCTGCTTGAGTATCCCACGATTGACGACATGGTAGACGGGTGATTCACCGATC
>JAVHLO010000573.1 GCA_031082105.1 Planctomycetota bacterium | reverse complement strand
CGATAGACTCGCCGGTTTCTGCGCATCTGTGTTTGTCCGTGTTCATCCGTGGTTCTTTCGTGTTTCCCTGGCGTCATGGCGGTTCATTGGATCCTAGGGGTTCAAGGTTTACTTCGCTGCCCCGGACCATTCACGTATCAAGGGAAAAGCATCGACGGATTGTCATTCCGAACTCTCAGAAATCACGGAAATCACTTGATAACCGGTGTCGAAAGGACTATAATTATTCTAATTAGCCCCATTCTATCCTGGAAACGTCAAAGAAGATCCGACATCTATTCGACAACGGTGTCGGTTTTGGGGACACGGAAACACGGAATCGCAGAGACACGGAACGTCTTTGAACGGTCCGGCGGGGCGACTGTGGCGTGTCGTTTTTGTCGCTTCGGGTTGCATCCGCGGCGGCGCGCGTGATTCCGTATCGCATTCCGTGTTTCCACGATTCTGTGTTTCGGTGTTCTTCTCGGGGTTGGAGGAAACAGGCATGTTCAGCAAGAGACTCGTCGCGTTGCTTCTCACCATTGCGATTCTCGCCACTATGACCAGCGCGTGGGCCATCCCTCAACTGATCAGTTTCCAGGGAAGGCTCACTGACAGCCTCGGCAATCCGCTGACCGGGCCTTACAGCATCGTGTTCAGCATATACGACGTCTCGTCGGGCGGGAGCCCGATCTGGCAGGAGACGCAGCCCGCCGTCCCGGTTACCGACGGGATATACAATGTGTACCTCGGCAGCGTGACGCCGCTGAACCTCCCGTTTGACGTGGACTGCTGGCTCGCGCTGAAGGTCGGTGCGGACCCCGAGATGACGCCGCGCTACAGGCTGGCGAGCGCCGCCTACGCCTACAGGTCGGCCGTCTCCAATTCGGTCGCGACTAACGGAGTGACCTCCGACGCGATTCTGGACGGCACGATAGTCAACGCCGACATCTCGGGCGCGGCGGCGATAACGCCTTCGAAGATCTCGGGCACGGCGTGGACGGGCTCGAATGACGGCGCCGGTTCCGGGCTCGATGCGGACTTGCTCGACGGCCAGCAGGCCGCCGCGTTCTCCACTACAGGCCATACCCACAGCACGTTGACGGCCGGCACGGGCCTCTCCGGCGGGACATACAATGGCGGCTCTGAGGCGACGTTCTCTCTCGCGAATACCACCGTGTCGGCCGGCAGCTACTCGAATGCGAACATAACGGTCGATGCTCAGGGAAGGCTCACGGCCGCCAGCAACGGCAGCGGCGTCGGCGGCGGGGGCGCGGCCAACTACCTCGCAATGTGGACCGGCGCGTCATCGCTCGGGAACTCGATTGTCTACTACGACGGAACCAACCTCGGCATCTCGACAACAACTCCCACCGCCCGGCTTCATGCTACTTCGGGCATAAACACCATCTACGGCGAGACGAGCTCCACAACGGACCTCCAGACCGGGGTAAAGGGCTACTGCTCCGGCGCGAGCGGCGTGCTGACCGGCGTCTGGGGCGAAGTGACCAACTCGAACACGAGCTTAAGCACGCGCGGCGTCTACGGCAGGGGATACAAGACCGGCGTCTTCGGCCAGGCGGCCGATAGCGCCAGCAATGGACAGCAGACCGGCGGCTACTTCACGAACGCATCGACCAGCAGCTACGCCTTTGTGTCGTATCGCGCCTCGAGCGGGACCAACTACAAGATCTACGGCACCGGCACGGCTTCCACCGTGATGCCCACCGACCAGGGGATGGTTACACTGTACTGCCCGGAATCGCCGGAACACTGGTTCATGGATTTCGGTTCGGCGAAGCTCGTCGACGGCCGCGCGCACGTGAAGCTGTGTCCGGTGTTTCGTCAGTGCATCACGTACGACGAGGCCAACCCGATCAAGGTCCAGGTGACTCCGAAAGGCGAATGCGAAGGGCAGTTGTACGTGCGGCTCACGGAGGACGGGTTTGACATCGTCGAGTCGCGCGACGGCAAGTCCGATGTGGACGTGGACTATCAGGTGGTCGGAAAGTGGAGAGGGAAGGAAGGGTACCGCTTCACGGTCGAGCACAAGGCCGACGCGGACGGCAAGAAACTCGTGCCGAATACGAGTGAAGGCAGCCTGAAACTGAGCGACCGCGCGATGATCGACGCCTACCGCCCGGTCCGTGAAGAACTCGATGCGCGGCAGCTTCCGATGGACAGGTAGGATCTACGGATTTTAGATTTTGGATTGCTGATTTTGGATTGAGAAGTTGGGGAAGAAGCGCGGCAAGCGACATCGTCCGACTTCAAGTCCAAAATCCAAAATTGTCGAGTGTGTCATGGGCGAGCAGGACATGGTTCAACATGTAGCGGCGGATGCGCAAGTCCCCCTTAGCAAAGGGGCCCCGACTGC
>JAVHLO010000572.1 GCA_031082105.1 Planctomycetota bacterium | reverse complement strand
TGCTTGACGACCGGGTTGCCGGTGTTCCTGATAGCCTCGATCTCGCCGGTCTCTTCGATCTTCCCTTCGTAGAGCATTGCGACGCGGTTTCCTACCTTGAACGCGCTGGTCATGTCGTGGGTGACGACGACCGAGGTCACGCCCAGCTCTTTCTGCATCTTGAGTATCAGTTCGTTGATGACGTCGGCCATGATGGGGTCGAGGCCGGTCGTCGGCTCGTCGTAGAGGATTATTTCCGGCTCGGTAGCGATGGCGCGCGCGAGCCCGATCCGTTTCTTCATGCCGCCGCTCAGTTCCGCGGGCATGAGCAGTTCCGCGCCGAGCAGGCCGACCCTGCCGAGTTTCTCGCTCACGATCTGACGCGTCCGGTCGGGTGGAAGCCGCAGGTGCTCATCGAGCGCGAACGAGACATTTTCGGCGACGGTCAACGAGTCGAAGAGCGCCGCGCCCTGGAAGAGCATCCCGATCCGCCTGCGCACCGTGTTCAATTCCTTCTCGGGCAGATGCGTGATGTCGGTGCCGTCGATCGCGACGGTGCCGGAATCGGGGCGCATGATGCCCATGATATGCTTGAGGAGCACGCTCTTTCCGCAGCCGCTCCCGCCGACGATGACGATGGTCTCGCCCTTGCGGACTTCGAGGTTGACTCCGCGAAGGACCGGCTTGCCGCCGAGGGTTTTGTGGAGGTCGCGAATTGTAATCATTTGAGCGGCTCTTATACCATTTTCGCGCAGGGCTGTCAACCGTTTGCCGGGGAATGTCGACAGGGACTGAACGAGACTTGCACGAGACTGGAAGTCTTGCCGTCTCGTCGGGCGGGCTTGCCGAAGACCGAGCGGCAACCTAGAACTTCTCGGCCGCGAGGCCGCTGCCGCAGCAGGACTTGCATCGCGAGCCGCCCGCGCCGTTGCACTGTTTGCACGACACCAGTCTCTTTCCTGAACCACGACAGGCCTTGCACTGGGTCAGGCCGTTCTGGCACTGCGAACATATCGCGATCGTGGTGCCGCTACAATTGGTGCATGTCATCCTTCCCGTGGTGACGTGGACCTTCAGCCGGCCCGAGCCGCCGCACCGCGTACATCTTGTTCCGGTTCTGATGTTGCCCGTGCCGCGGCACGACGAACATACATGCATTTGGGTCTCGGAGACGGTCATCATGCCTGTCCCCCTGCACGTGGGGCAGCTCATGCTGCCCATGCCTCCGCATGTCTCGCAGTATTTCTGTCCGCCGCCACCACACAGGACGCACGGAGGGCCTTCGGTCTGGCCGCCGCCGGAGCAGGCCTCGCAGCTCTCGGTTCCGTCGCCTTCACAGTTATGGCACAAGAGGGCCGGGTCTACCTCGAGCCGGCTTGCAGCCCAGTCGTTGATCTCCTTTTGCAGGTCGTCGAACTTCTTCATCATTGCTTTGGGATCTCCCTTGCTCTGTTCGAGTTCGGTCAGCCCGGAGATCGCGGACTCGATCTTCCCATGGAACGGCTTGAACGACGCCGTTGCGATCACCTCCTTGCACTTCTCGGCGGCCTTCGCGTAGTGTTTTGCGACGGTCCAGTTTCGTGCCGAGCTGAGGATCGAAAGGAGGCCGGCCTGCGTCTTCTGCACGAGCGTCTCCAGTCCGGCGATTCCCTCCACGGCCTCGTTCGCACCCGTGCCGCCCGCAAAGAGGATGGCCTTCTTGTATTCGAGCAGCGATTCGCCGTACTGCCCTTCCGACTCGAGTCTCCGCGCCTCCGCCATGGTCGCGCTGACACGCGTGCGCCAGCTAACGCGTTTCTTGGCATCCTGTTCGGCCGCCGCTTTATCGGCTTCGATCCTTGCCTGGACCGAGGCGATCTCACGCTGGACCTCGGTATGGGCGCGAGCCGACTCCGGACAAAGAGCAATGATCCTCATGTCCCGGAGCTTTGCGAACTCCGCCACCGCCCAGTCCTGCCGGCCCGAAGCAAGCCCGTCCATGATCTCGCCCAGCAGGCGATGGAAGGCCAAGCCGGCCTGGTTCATGCCGCTTTGTAGAAGTGCATTGGCCTCTTCAAGGAACGGCTTGCCCGTCTGTTCTGATGTCTGGGCTATGAATCTCTCAACCGCCCTGATTGCCTGATCGAACTGGTTTGCGGAGCCGGCAGAACTGAGGTCGTTCTGAAGCGCAATGAATTCGCGCTCGCTCTCTTCGTAGAGAATCGTCAGCCTGGCCTTTCTTGTCCCCGCCTCTTTGCCTGCGGGGGTGTCGGAGTATTTGTCGATCACCTCGCCATACTTGCCGATGATCTGCCGGAGGGAGGATGCGGTCGACCTCAACTGCTCGTACTCGCGCGCGAAGATAAAAAATGGACAGTAGAAAAGGTGGCTAAGTTGGCTGCTGGTG
>JAVHLO010000571.1 GCA_031082105.1 Planctomycetota bacterium | reverse complement strand
CCTGAAACTTCGATGCGGCGAAAACCGGGCCGCGAGCGTTGGCGAGCGACCGGATGACAACCGGTTGGTGTGTGCCAGTGGCGCTCCCTGGCGGTCGCGGCTCGGATCGGTTTCAGTATGGGCTCCAGGCTACACCTTCGCCTTCCACGCGATGACCGGCAGGATCGCAAGCAGATAGAAGAGGCAGCCGACGACGAGCGCGCAGTTGAAACCGAACACGACGGCCAGCACCATCGCGGCCACCGACCCGACCACCGACATGATGCCGTTCACTCCCCACATCAGCGGCACGCTGCCCCCGATGTTCCTCACGTACCGCACGCCGAGCGGGAACGGCATCCCCATCAGGAGCCCTATCGGGGTCAACATCGATACTGCCACCGCGATCCGGACCGCTATGGCCGACGACATCGACTTCTCGATCGCGAACGGCACCGCCAGCATCGTGCCCGCCAGAACGACCGCGACTACCGGCAGCACCACGAGCAGCGCGCGCCGGACGCGCTCGGTACTGACCTTCCTGCTCAGCAGGCTGCCGATGCTGCACCACAGGAGCATCGCGAAGAGGAGCACGCAGATCGCGTAGATCGGGTGGCCCAGCAGCAGGATGAACTTGTGGATCAGCGCGATCTCGACGAGGATGAACCCGATGCCGAGCATCGAGAAGTACACGATGGAACTGAACGCGTGCACGCGATTGGCCTTTCTGGAGATCGCCAGCATGATCACCACGACCATTGCGGCCGCGGCGAGGCCAAGCGGGATCGAAAGCAGCTTGGTCATGAAGGCCGGCATCCCGTACGGTTTCTCGCGCGCGAAGTAGAACGGCATGTCGTCCGTGACGGGGTTCGCCTTGCTCGTCAGTCGGTCTTCGAACCCGGCCAGGCCGACCTGGCCGGAGAAGAGTTCGGCATACGGCGAGATGGACGCGAGGCCGGGGACGTGGATCCTATGGCAATCGGGATAGGGCTTGAGCAGCCGCTCCGCGAGCCCCTCGGGGAACGCGCTCTTCCGCAACATGAAGAAAGTCTGGACCGGCTCCTCTTTGTGCGGCGCCCACTCCGCCACCGCCAGCACCCGCGAACCGATCTCCGCCGGCTTGAGCCCGCGCGCGGACAGGATGTTGAACGTGTTCGCGACGCAGCGCGGCACGTCGACCGGCCAGCGGATGATCACCAGCGTGCCCGTCTCGGACAGGTGATCGTAGTACCCCGTGAACGCCTCGGACGTGTAGAGGTAGTTCTCCGTAAGCGAGAGCCCGCCCGAGGCGACCGACGCCCAGGAATCGACGAACCCGAGGATTATCATGTCGAACTTCTCGTGTGATCTCGACATGAAGTTCCGCCCCTCCTCCTGGACGAGTTCCACGCCCGGGTAGTCGTAGATGTTGCCCGCCTGCGCGCCGCAGCTCTTCACGTACTCGATGACGAGCGGGTTCATCTCGACCGCGGTGATCCGGCTGCTCTGCGCCGCGATTGCGAGGAGCACATCGGGCCCGCCCCCGGGCCCGATCACCAGGACGCGCGGCTTCTCATGGAACAGAAACGGGACGAACCGGAACTGGTTCTTCAACGGCACGGTGCTTTCGTACTTGCCGTCCCATTTCGACACGTCGGTCCACGCGTCGGAATCGATGAACATCCGCGCAAGCCGGCTGTCCTTGAACCCGCCCACGGCGGAGATGCGCGAGTACGCGTTCCAGCGGTCGAACACGATCGCGCGGGCCGGGTCTTCGTCGAGCACGTTGTACAGCGCCTTCGTCGGCGCCCTGCCTATCCGCACGAACCCGTTCGACAGGTTGAGCGCGGCGAATACGGTCAGGCCGACGACGAGCAGCAGCGACACGAGCCTCGGCCAGAGCGCGGCGGGCGGCTTGCCGGAGAGGAGGAAAAGGAAACAGGCGAGGGCCGGGAGAACGGCCGTGGCGAGGACGGTCGTCTCCGCGCCGAGAATGCCCAGCAGGCACGGGACGAGTAGTGTCCCGATCGCCGCGCCGAGCAGGTCCGCGAAGTAGAGCCGGTTCGCATCCGCCGCGTACGAGTCGAACGCGAGCGACAGGCTCATTCCGGCCAGCAGGAACGGGACGAGCGCCATGGCGAAGTAGAGGCCGAGCTTCTGCGGCTCGCAGGGGGCGGAGACGAAGAGCAGGAGAAACGCGAGGAGCGAGACGCCGAAGAGGCCGGAGCAGAGCGGCAACATGGCCGCGCCGAGCCGTTTCCATTTCGACAGGTGGGCAAGCTCGACGAACAGGCCGCCCATCCCCCAGCCGAACAGGGCGACGGACACGGCGATGAACGTGAAGTGGTACCAGATCGTCGCGGAGAAGATCCTCGTCAGCACGATCTCGAAGAGAAGCCCCGCGCTG
>JAVHLO010000570.1 GCA_031082105.1 Planctomycetota bacterium | reverse complement strand
CCTCGCACCTTCGTCTTTTTCCGCACTCCGGGCCGACTTCTTCAGAGTCGCTCAGCAACCCCTCAGGCGCGAGTCTTCCAGGATACGCTGGTACCGCGGGCACCCACGGCAGCAGCAGCAGGCCGGTAGAGGTTACACCGCTCGTGTCCCAAGTAGGGCGACGCGGCTCGCTGCGTGATCCGATAGTCTCACTCCGTGTCCTCTGTGTCTCTGTGGTGCTATGCGTCGCCTGTGCAGCCACGGTGGCGATCGGACAGCAGACGCCCAAGCCCGCGGAGGCGGACGAGGGGATCTCCGCCGTCTCCGACACGCTTCGCGACGCCATTGTGACCTGCAAGGTCGACCGTGGTCAACTCTTCCAGGTCCCGCCGACGTCGCCGCTCCACAAGTCCGCGTGGGCGGTGGCAAAGCTCACCGTTTCGGCGGAAGAGAAGCGACCGGTCTGCGCGCTTGCGCCGCCCGACGATGTCTCGGCATTCACGACGTTCTCCGTGACGCAGAACGAGGGCGAGGCAGAACCGGCTGCCGATGAGCTCGCGGCCGCACCTCAAGTGGCCCAACAACCCAACGGCAGCGTCGAGATCGACCCGCGCGGTGGCAGCGTAGTCTTCGCCCTCGCCGGCGGGTCGCTCTTCCAGGTCGCCGCGACGGCGGCCATCTCGGTCGAGCAGCCGCCTGCGCGGCCGGAGGATCGTCAGGCCTCAACGATCGACTTCACGGCGCCGGGTTCTGCGGCTGCCGTGCGATATATCGCCACGCCGGACGGTTCGGCGAGCGCCGGCATCAAGGTGACTGCAGACTTCGCCAAGCTCACGACTGATGGAATTGATGTCTCGCGGCTCCAGCTTGGATTCCGCAAGAAAGCCGACGACAAGCCGAGCACGGTCGCGCCGCTTGCCGCGCTCCTTGTGGGTCGCGATGGAGAGATCGTGGCGGGACTGTTCTTGTTTGACAAGATCGCTGACATTGCCGAATTGGGTCGCGAGGCAGTACTGCTCGACAGGAAGGGAAACGCCGTCGCCTCCAAGCCACTGTCCGCCTTCGAGGCCTTCCCGTCCGTTGCTGTGCCTGAATCTGCGACGCGCGTCAAAGACGGAATCTCGCGCTGCAAAGCGCTGTTGAAGCGCATTGAGGAGCACAGCGCGCTAGGCGATCAACTGGTGCCGGTGTACGGTGACCAGACGACCGTCGGGTCTGCCCTGGCGTGTCTGCGGCCACGGGTGGAAGGCGAACTGCGTCAGTTGGAGGCGGAGGCGACGCGGGCCGGGACTGGGACCGGCGACACCACGAAACCCGAAGGGCCTTCAACCACCGGAGATGCCACTGAGCTCCCCGCGGGGAGCTGGATCGGCGCAAGCCGGTTCTTCCTGCGGCTTGTGCCGGTGGCCCACGCGGAGATCAAAGGCGACAGCCGGCTTGAGTCCGACAGTGTTCTGCTTCACGGGCTCGGCGTCGGCTGTCAACTCAGCGAGGATTGGGACCTGATTCTTGCCGGCAGCTTCGGTGAGATCGAGACGGAAGGCGAACCTACCGAGGACCGGTTCATCAAGGGGCTCATGATCGAGGGTGAGAAAAAGGAACACACCCTCACGATCGTTGATCTCCTTTGCCGCTACTCGATTGTCAGCGGCGCCAATGCGCGTCTTTTGCTCTGTGCCGGGCCCACATGGTGGCACGTTGATGGAGAGGACGCGGTGGGCATGACCGCAGGGGGCGAGCTGCAGTGGCGCTTCGGCTCGGATTCGCGTGTCGTGCTGGGTTTGTCCGTAACGTACTCGGAGGTCAATCTGAAGTCAGATGACATGGACACCAGCGGGGGCACGGTCGGGGCTTTCTGCTTGACCGTGGGCCGCTGAAGCACCTCTTTCACCGAGGTCCTGTTTCGGTAGTCTTTCAGGCCAACCATGATCCCGAGCGACCAGCTACTCCTTGGCCAGGCAGCGATGCAGAAGGGACTTCTGAGCCGAGATCAGCTCGATGAGTGCATCGCCGTCCTGAAGAGCAGCTCGCCGCCGAAACCGCTCAGCCGGATACTCGTCGAGAAGTCGACCCCTGGGTCAGACCTCGAATATACAATTGGCAACCCGAACAATGCGCGCCTTGAGCGATGGGGCCTTGGCCGCAACCCTCCGGCCATGGCTTTCAATGATGGCAGGTCTTCGAATACGAACCAAGATAATTCTGCATTCGACGGCCTGTTGCCCAAATCCCTCGCGAAAATAAAACTGGCATTGCAGTTGCGCCATTTGATCCCCAAGGCTCAAAAGAGCCCTTTTTGACGCCTTTTGTGTTTCTTCCGGTAACCCGTGTTTCCTTGGGGAACAACCTCCTATGATGGGTCGCCAACAGCCGCTGCAGCCGAAGTTATT
>JAVHLO010000056.1 GCA_031082105.1 Planctomycetota bacterium | reverse complement strand
GCTATGGCTGCTCTTCCCGGCCGCCGGCGTCGCGGAGGAGCGCGGCTGGCAGCCCGACCGGACGTGGGTCTTCGTGATCGGCGTGCTCGAATGGAAACACTCCGAAGTGTACGGGTCGTTCCCTGTCAAGGCGCGCCGCGATGCCGAGCTGGTCGAGTTCTTCAAGCTCCAGAATGTGCCGGCCGAACAGATCGTCTATCTCCAGGACAAGAAGGCCACGGCGGCGGAGATCAAGGCCGCGCTTTCGACGCTGCTCGCGAAGACGAAGGAGGGCGACCTCCTCTTCCTCTACTACTGTGGACACGGGCACAAGCCGGATACGGCCAGCACATTCTTCGCAAGCTACGACGCGGGCGATAAGGACGTGCCGGGCTGGTCGGTCTCATCGATCGTCGCCGACATCGAACGCGATTTCAAGGGGGCGCGCGCGATCCTCACCGCCGACTGCTGCTACTCCGGTACGCTCGCGCAGGAGGCGCAGAAGGAGGACCATCGGGTCTCGTACGCCGTTCTTGCGTCGTCGTCGGCGAGCGAGTCCTCGACGGACAAATGGACCTTCACCGAGGCGCTCCTCTCGGGCCTGCGCGGGCGGGCGTTCGTGGACCTGGACGGAGACGGCTGCGTGACGATCGAAGAGATGGGCACGAACATCGAAGAAGACATGGCGTTTGCGGACGGGCAGCGGGCAACGTTCGCGACGACCGGCGGCTTCCCGCCTGGGACCGTCATGAGCAAGGCCGGCGCAAAGTCGAGCGCTGACTGCGGCCGACGCGTCGGCGTCCTGTGGGGCGACAAGTGGTGGAAGGCGCAGGTCATCGATTTCAAGGAGGGGAAGTCAAGGATCCACTACTACTGGTGGGACGAGTCATGGGACGAGTGGGTGACGGCGGACCGGATCCGCGAGGCGAAACTGGTGGAATACGAGATAGGCTCCGAGGTCGAGGTCGAATGGCACGGAAAGTGGTATCCCGCGGAGGTGCTGAAGGTCGACCGCGGCGTGCACCTCATCCACTACACCGGCTACGACAGCAGTTGGGACGAATGGGTGAGCCCGAAGCGCATCCGCGAGCCGGGGACGGAGGAGAAATAGCGGGTGCTTGACCGCCGAAGACGCTGAAAACGCTGAAAGAAAACAAGAGAGTATTGAAGACGGTCTCAGAAATGCCCCGCAGGGGCATGCCGTGAGTAGCCGTGGGTTTTCCGCCGCAGCGGACAACCCACGGATCGAAACAGATTTGGAGTGCACGCCGACCCCGGAGGGGTCGTACATCGTGGGGATGATTCACCCAGATCGTCTGCCACACAAACCGATCGCGCTAGTCTTGCTTGGGTGGCCTATGGATCTGGGACTCGCGGTGCAACTGGCCGTCTTCTGTGATCCATGATGTGCGCTTCACAATTGGCGGAATATCGATCGCCAGCGACATAGCTGGATTCCCGCTTGCGCGGGAATGACAGCCCCAGCCGTGCTTGCGAGAATGACAGCTCATCTCCGCGGTTCGTTTTATGGCCGCGGCTACTTGTTCTGTCCGAACCACCGCGCCCATTCATCCGCATTCGTGCCGAACTTCTGGCCGGTGATCGAACGGAGCGCGCGCACCGCGGCGGTGTCCACCCGGATGAGGTCCGTTACCTGTGACGGCCGCGTGCGACGGAGCAGATCGATGAGCGGCACGATCGCGCGTCTGTCGTTGATCGCCGCGAGCGCCTCCGCCGCCTCGTGGCAGACGACCGGTTCCGCATCCCTGAGCGCGGTGATGAGGACCGGTACGCTCTCGGGCAGCTTCAGCTTGCCGAAGCTCTGCATGGCCACGCCCCGGACCTGCCAGTCGGGGTCCGCAGCCACCTTCTTGAGCAGTTCCATCGACAAGATCGACACGCGCGCCCCGAGCCCCGCCGCGTAAGCCATTCGCACGCGCGGATCCGCGGCGGCTATCCCGCTGCGTACCGTCCCCTCGCCGGTCTTGCCCATCTGTACGACGGTCTCCGCGCACTGGTCCTTCAGCGATTGCGGGGCGGACTGGCTCTCGATGAAGGCGACCAGGTATGGGATCGATTGCCCTCCGATCGTGACCATCTGCTCCCTTGCCCAGTCCCACTGCGTGGCTGTGTTCCGTTTGAACACCTTGATGAGCTTGATGACGAGGCACTCGGCGGCGTCCGGTCCCATCGCGAGCAGCGCCTCGCGCGCCTCATCCCACTTTTCGTACTCGGAAGTATTTATTTTCGCGAGCTGCATCTCTATCTGGCCCTGCCTTGCGAGCTTCCGGCGCGCCTCCGCGCCCTCCGCGCTGTCGGGGTCGAGCGCCACCCTGGCCACCCGGACAAGCTCGCGCGAGACGAGCTCAGGCGGAAGCGCTTCCAGCTCCGCATACGCCGTGCGCCATTGGGCCGGGTTCTTGCTGCCGAACTTCATGAGCGCTTGCGGCACATCGCGCGCCAGATCCCTGATATCTGTGACGGTCGTACCGCCGGTCTCCGGCTTCTCTGAAGACCCCGTGTCGGCGCAGCCCGCACAGATGATTGCACAAGAGATCAGAGAGATGAGCAGCGTCAGTCGGTAAGATGTCATATCGGAACCACAAAAAGAATGTCGCAACCGTTCAACAATGACCACAACCACAGATTCTACAGAATGCGCGATCCGTGCAATCCATTCCATGACCCGGCAGGGCCTTGTTCTCCTGAGAACGTTCTTCTTCACCGTAAAGAACGCAAAGGTCGCAAAGCGCGAATGCCCATTGCATAGCCGAGTTCCTTTTCGCTATGCGCTCTTTGCGTGCTTTGCGGTTGGTTTGGCTGCGGCTGGCTGCGCCAGGCGATCAGTGCAGCAAGTGGCGTCGATGTTGCACACCGGATGAACGGCTACTTGCGAACGACGCGGCGGCCGCGGCTACTTCGCCGTGAAGAACCGGTCCGTCGTGCCGTCCGGCGACACCAGCACCTCGACTTTTCCACAGCACTTGGGGCACCAGCCGACGAACGCGGTCCCGATCCGGTTCAGGTAGATGCGCTGATACAGCCTGCAGCACTTGAAGTAGACGCTTATGAACGGGCGCGCTTCCTTTTGCTTACCCATATCTTTGCCAGGACCTCCTTTTCGAGCGCAAGACAGGCCTTTTCGAGTTCAGCAGCCTCTTTCGCAAGCCGCGCCCGCTCGCCGCGATCGGCGATGCCGTCGAGGTTGACCGCGACGTTCAGCCTGAGTCCGCGCGCGCCCGCAGCGGTCATTATCGCGCCGACGGACAGATCGGTAGCGAGGTTCTTGTTGAAATTCTCAGCCAGCTCCGCGATTCCCGCCAGTATCTCCCTGGCCATCCTCAGACCGGCAAGCGGGACCTCCGCCGCCGCGCGGGAACCGGCGTCGATCGCGCTCAGCCGCCGTGCCTTCTCTTCCTCCGTGCCCTTCGGCAGCTTGAACGCGGCCGCCAGCAAATCGTAGGCTGCGGCGTCGTCAAAGACCGCCTGGAGCATCCGCTGGCCGACGGATTCGAAACCGCAGGACATCACGCCGGGGGTGGTGTCGCTCTTGGGCAGCGAGAAGTGCGCGGTCATGCAGCCGAGTGCGGCCCCGACGGAACAGGCGAACGCGCTCACGCTGCCACCGCCGGGGGTCGCCGCCCTGGCGGCCACCGCCTGCAGGAATTGTTCGAGACTGTCGGTCTTGTTCATCACGCGCGATTATATTTGCCCGTGCCGGAATAGTCAAGAGAAACGCGGCGGGAACAGACTCGCGCCAGGCTGCGGCATGGAACCGATTCAGGCGGTTCTGCGTCTAAAGATTGACTTTTCGCGTCTGCACGCGTATAATTGAAAGTTCATTTGTCCCGCTTGAAGAAGGAGGGATTATGCGAAGCACACCCCTGCGTACCGCGCTGACGCTGCTCATCGTCGTTGTGTTTCTGTCGGGCGCCCCGGCCGTTGCCGAACCCGGCAAGGCCGTCAAGAACGAACAGCACGGGTTCGTCGTCTGCCCGCCGAAGGGATGGAAGGAGATCCCCGTCCCGCCGCCGAGCCAGTGGGGTTCGGACTGGGAAGACCTGATCGCCGAGTACACCGGCGAGAAGAAAGAAGACAAGAAGCCCAAACCGACGACCGAAATGGTGGCAAACTTCGACGGACCGCAAGGGCTCTGGTACTCGCCGTGCCTCAAGGTCTGGCGAATCCGCAACGTCGGAACGCTCGAAGAGGCCGCCGGCGCCGTCGAGTCGAATGCCAAACGGAACGATTACAAGACGATCGACTCCGTGCAGGACATCTCCGTGCAGAAGTTGAAAGCGAAGAAGTACATCATCAGCTCCGAAGGATGGCAGCAGACGGTGGTCGTGGTGTTCAACCATGACAGGGCGTTCTTCCTCCAGTATTCCTATGAGAAGGCGCAGGCGAAGGGCTGGCAGAAGACCGTCGACGAGTCGTTCGCCACGTTCGTCATCACAAAGGATGCGCAGGATAAGGGACAGAAAGCCGCCACGGACGCCGATCATTCGACGGCCCGTCTCCCGGCCGGCTGGTCTCGGTTTCAGTCGAAGCGGTACAACTACGAATATAACTGCCAGGAGAAGGACGCCAAAATCTTCATTGGCTACCTCGAGAACTTCATAACGAAGATCATGGACATCTTCAAGGTGCCCGAGGAGGAGCGCACGACACTCGATAAGTTCACCGTGAAGCTGTTCAATTCGTACAACGACTTCTCGGCCTACGCCTCTTCGGACGGCGTGGGCGGCGCTGCGGCCTATTTCAGCCCCATGCAGAAACACCTCGTGACCTGCGCCACCTACGAATGGGGCGGGGGCAAGAAAGAGGCCTACGGCGTGCTCTTCCACGAAGCGACACACCAGTTCGTGCATTTCTACTTCGGCGAAGAGACCAACGTGCCGATCTGGGTGAACGAGGGTCTCGCCGAGTACTTCAACGCGGCGGGGTTCAAAGACCCGAAGAACTTCAAGTTCGGCTCGCCGCTCTATGAGAGGCTTCAGGACCTGAAGGCTGCGATCAGGGCCAACGAGACAGTGCCGCTGAAGACGCTCTTCCAGATGAGCCAGTCTCAGTACTACGCGAAGGCGCAGCTATGCTACGCGCAGGGATGGGGGATCGTCCACTACTTCCACCAGACAAAGAACCCGAAGTACAAGGACCTCTTCCTGAAATACTGCAAAGCCCTGCGGGCGAAGTGCAAGGGCATGAACTGGGAGAAACGCCAGGAAGAATGGAAGAAACGCACGGGGAGCGACCCGACGGACGACGAGAAGGACGACGAGAAAAGCGGCGAGAAGGGGGACGAGAAAGACGGCAAGAAGAGCCGCCCCAAGTATGATCCATCTTTCCTCGAGAAGGAGGCTTTCGACGAGATAT
Organism: Planctomycetota bacterium; assembly: GCA_031082105.1. Lineage (GTDB taxonomy): Bacteria > Planctomycetota > MHYJ01 > JACQXL01 > JAVHLO01 > JAVHLO01. The sequence goes on along the minus strand of JAVHLO010000056.1, from coordinate 7,121 downwards.
TCAAAGATGTCGACTACGACGATCTCGAGAAGGAATGGAAGGAGATGATCCTCAAGGTCAGCTAGCCCGCATTGTTCATAGAGGTTTGTAGTAAGGCGCGTAGCCGCAGCGGAGTGCCGTCGTTTCTCGGAAGAAAATGCCACTCCGGCTGCGGCCCTGAAGCAAGTCCAGGGCAGGCTCTGCGTGGCTTGCTACAGACTTGACGGTCTGTAGCGAGTTGTCGAAGGTTCGCGAATAGTGCGGGACAGCCGGATGTTGCTCTCTGACCCTCTGTGTGTCTGTGGCTATTTCGGTTGCGCCTCTGCTGTGCTGCGACCTCCATGGTTTCTGAGAAACGCCTTTCATGGCAACCCCTGACTTCGTCCACCTTCACGTTCACAGCGAATACAGCCTGCTCGACGGCGCCAGCTCCGTTGAAAACCTGCTCAAGACCGCGAAGGCGTTCGGCATGCCGGCCCTGGCGGTCACCGACCATGGCAGCCTCTTCGGCATTGTAGATTTCTACAAGAGGGCGCTCCAGCTCGGGGTCAAGCCGGTCCTCGGCTACGAGGCCTACATCGCCCCGGGTTCCCGCACCGACCGCGATTCGAAGGGCATCCGCGAGGCGTCGTTTCATCTGACGCTGCTTGCGCGCAACAATACCGGCCTGCGCAACCTCTACAAACTCGCCACGACCGCGCACAGGGAAGGGTTCTATTACCACCCGCGCATCGACAAGCAACTCCTCGCCGCGCATGCCGACGGGCTGATCGGGCTCAGCGGTTGCCTCCATTCCGAGATATCGCATCTCATCCTCGCCGACGAGTTCCCGCAGGCGTGCGCAATGGCGGGCCAGTACGCGGATATCTTCGGCAAGGATAATTTCTTCATCGAGCTCCAGGACCACGGCCTGAACGAACAGAAGCGCGTGCTCCGAAAGAGCGTGGAGGTGGCGCACGGGGTCGGATTGCAGACCGTTGCCACCAACGACGTCCACTACGTCGCGCGCGACGACGCCAGGGTGCACGACATCCTCCTGTGTATCGCCACCGGCAAGATGGTGAGCGATGAAGACAGGATGAAGTACTCGACGAACGAGTTCTACCTCAAGTCGCCGGACGAAATGGCTGACGTATTCTCGGCCGTTCCGGAATCGGTCCGGAACACCGCCGAGATCGCCCGGCGGTGCAACGTCGAGATGTCGTTCAACGAGACCCACCTGCCGCCGTTCACTCCGCCGGACGGGCTGACGGCCGCCGAGTACCTCAGGCGACTCTGCCTCGACGGGCTGCGTGCCCGGTACGGGGCCGATGCGGACAAGCACGTCGAGCGCCTGAATTTCGAGCTCGCGACCATCGAGCGGATGGGTTTCTCCAACTACTTTCTCATAGTCTGGGACCTTATCCGGTTCGCCAAGACGAGCGGCGTGCCGGTCGGCCCGGGCCGCGGCTCGGCCGCCGGCTGCCTCGTCTCCTACTGCATCGGCATAACGGAAATCGATCCCATCAAGTACGGGCTGCTCTTCGAGCGGTTCCTCAATCCCGGCCGCGTCGAGATGCCCGATATCGATGTGGACTTCTGTAAGATCGGCCGGGCTCGCGTGCTCGAATACGTCAGGCAGAAGTACGGATGGGGAAACGTCGCGCAGGTAGTAACCTTCGGCACGCTCAAGGCCCGGGCCGCCGTGCGCGATGTCGGCCGCGTGCTCGGCGTCCCGCTGTCGGTCGTCGATGCCATCGCAAAAAAAATACCGATGGGCGACGCCGCCCACCCGGTGAAACTCAAGGAAGTGCTGAACGCCGATGCCTCGCTGCGGAACGAGGCCGAGGCCAACCCCACGATCAAGGAGCTCTTCAACATCGCGTGCAAGGTCGAAGGACTTCGCAGGCACGCCTCCACCCACGCGGCCGCGGTCGTCATCGCGGACCGCGACCTCACCGAGTATCTGCCGCTGTTCGTCAACAAGGGCGTCGAGACGACCCAGTACGACATGAACTGCGTGAAGGACCTCGGCCTGTTGAAGATCGACCTTCTTGCGTTGCAGACGCTCACCTCGCTTGACCTGGCGGTTCGCCTGATCGAGCGGCATCGCGGCATCAAGATCGACCTCCTCAACCTGCCGCTCGACGACGGGCCCGCATTCGACCTGCTGTGCCGCGCGGATGTGACCGGCGTGTTCCAGCTCGAATCGTCGGGCGGAATGCGCGACGTCGTCAAGAAACTGCAGCCGCGCAAGTTCGAAGACCTCGTCGCCCTGCTCGCCCTCTACCGGCCCGGCACCATCCAGAGCGGGATCATCGAGTCCTTCATCCGCATCAAGCACAAGCTCGAAGAGGTTTCGTACCTCGACAAGAAGCTCGTGCCCGTCCTCGAAGAGACCAACGGCATGATGCTCTACCAGGAGCAGGTCATGATGGTCGCGAACGTTGTCGGCGGGTTCTCGCTCACGGAAGCGGACGAGCTCCGCAAGGCGATGTCCAAGAAGAAGAGGGAACTGCTCGCCAACTACAGGCCGAAATTCGTCGAGGGGGCGCAGAAGAGGGGGACCTCGCGCGATGTCGCGGAACAGCTCTTCGACCAGATGGAACATTTCGCCGGATACGGGTTCAATAAGTCGCACTCGACCGCGTACGCGCTCATCTGTTACCAGACCGCGTACCTGAAGGCCAACTACACGCGCGAATTCATGGCCGCCGTGCTCACGACCGAGAGCGAGAAGACCGACAAGGTGGCCGAGCTCATCGAAGAGTGCAAGCGGCAGAAGATCCCGGTCCTGCCGCCGGACGTGAACGAGAGCGGCGCGGATTTCACCGTCGTGCCGGACGGGATCAGGTTCGGCCTTGCCGCCGTGAAGGGCATCGGAGACAAAACCGTCAACGCCATCGTCGAAGCGCGGATGAAGCACGGGCCGTTCCGCTCGCTGTACCGGTTCTGCGAGCTGGTGGACACGCAGTACATCAACAAGACGGTCGTGGAGCAGCTCATCAAGTGCGGCGCGTTCGATTCACTGAAGGCGCGCCGGTCCGCGCTGCTCGAGATCGCGGAGAAGGCGCTGCAGCTCGGCTCGACAAAGCAGAGAGAGACGCGCAGCGGCCAGGGTTTCCTTTTCGGCGGGGACAAGGCTTCGACCGATGATGCGCTGGCCTACCCGCCGCTGCCGCCGATAGAAGAGCTGCCGCAGGATAAATTGCTTGCGGGCGAGAAGGAGGCGCTGGGTTTCTACATAACGAGCCATCCGCTCCTGGACCACATGGACACCGTGGAGGCGTTCTCGACGGCCACCGTGGCGGCCGTTGCCGGCCGCGTGCCCAACGAGGGGGCCGAGGTCGTCGTCGGAGGGCAATTGTCCGATTTCTCCACCGTCCTCATCAGGACCGGAAGCAGCAAGAACCAGAAGATGGTCAAGTTCAAGATAAGGGACCTGTCGTCGTCGGTGGCCGGCATCGTATTCCCCGGCGAGGCTGAAAAGTACAGGCAGTTCCTCGTGAACGACCGCATCGCCTTCGTGCGGGGCAAGGTGGATTTCAGGCGCGAAGAGCCCACGGTCAAGGTGAGCGAGGTCGTGCCGATCGAGAATGCGCGCGAGGCGTTCACCGGATCGCTTACCGTCGTCCTGTCGGGCGCGGGAATAGACATGGCGCTCCTCGAACGGCTGAAGCGGATCTTCGACGCCCACCCCGGGCCGTGCACGGTCTTCATCATGTTTGAAAACACGGAGGGCAAGAAGATCATGTTCAAGACCTCCGGCAGGATGATGGTCTCGCCGTCGGCGGCGTTCGTGAAGGATGTCGAAGAGCTGCTGGGGAAGGGACGCCTGAGGTTTCATAGGAGAACGTAGTCCCGGCGCTGCCGCGTGCGTGCGTCAGCGCATGAATGCGTTAACGCGCACCACGCACGTACGCATGTACGCACGGACGTCGAGTGTTGGTTTGTTGTTCTTTTGTAATCAACGAGGTCTCCGTGGAAGTCAAAACACTTGTTGTCGGGCCGATTGAGACGAATTGCCACATCGCGTCGTGCGGGAAGGGCGAGTGCATGATCGTCGATCCGGGCGGAGACGGCGGAAGGATATCGTCGTACGTCAAGGCCGCCGGGCTGCGCGTGAAGTACATCGTGAACACCCACAGCCACTGCGATCACATCCTGGCCAACCCGGAGCTGAAAGCGGAATACCCCGGCGCGCAGATACTGATCCACAAGCTCGACGCGCCCGCGCTGACCGACGGGGCGCAGAACCTCTCCATGTTCCTCGGCGCGTCGTTCGTCTCGCCGCCCGCGGACAAGACCATCTCCGAAGGCGATACCGTCGAGGTCGGCGAATGCTCGTTCAAGGTCATCCACGTACCGGGCCACACGCCGGGACATATCTGTCTGGTGTACGAGCCGGGCGCGATCTTCGTTGTGCAGGGCGGGATCGAGTCCAAACATCGCCCCGGCCGCGGACGCGGCGAGGCGCCCGCCATCTTCTGCGGCGATACGCTCTTCGCGGGCGGCATCGGACGTTCCGATTTTCCCGGCGGATCGCATACCACGCTCGTGAACGGCATCCGGAAAAAAATATTCGCGCTGCCGGATGATACGATCGTCTACTCGGGCCACGGGCCGGTCACGACCGTGGGAGAAGAGAAGAGGACGAATCCGTTCTTTTAGGCTGGAGGCTGGGAGGCTCAGCTTGGAGCCTATCTTGGAACCTGTAGCCGCACCCTTCACGGGTGCGTGCTACGCAGGCATAAAGCCTGCGGCTACCGACCTCTTGAGATAGGCTCTTCTCTGCAATCTGTGATGTTGCCTTGGAGACACCACACTCCGCCCAATGATCCGAGTGGTTTTGCAGTGAGTTTCCCGTCTCCTCAAAGAGAAGCGTGCCGAAACCAGCCGTTTTTCAGGAATCGTCAATGGCTCAAAGAAAGATCGAACTCGGCGACAACCTCTCGCTCGAACGGCTCTTCGGCGTGGGTGAAGGCCATCTGAGACGCGTGCGCGAGCGGCTCGGGGTGCGCCTCGTGGCGCGCGGGAACATGCTGAAGGTCATGGGCTCGGACAGGGACGTGCGAAAAGCCCACGACCTGCTGTGCAGGATCGTCCGGCGACTGGAGAACGATCCCGCCGCCGGCCCTGGAGATATCGACCTGCTGCTCGAAGACGAGTTCTTCGGACAGCGCGAGCGCGGCGGGCGAGGTGGCGCCGGATTCCCGGGCGGGGCGGCGGCCGATCGCGCAGGACGCCCCGAAGGAAATGAACGCCTCGACGTCCGGCCGGGCGAAGAAGGTAGAAGCGGTGAATGGGACCGCAAGGGCGGGCCGTTCGGCTGGGCGTCGAAGCTACACGCGCGCCGGAGTTGCGGACCCAAGACCGAAGGACAGCGGCGCTACATGCAGGACATCGCCGAAAACGATATCGTCTTCAGCATCGGACCGGCCGGGACGGGCAAGACCTTCCTTGGCGTCGCAATGGCAATCGAAGCGCTGCGCGCCGGGTCCGTGCGCAAGATCGTGCTCGCCCGGCCCGCCGTCGAGGCCGGCGAGAAGCTCGGGTTTCTGCCGGGCGACTACCAGGCGAAAGTGAACCCCTACCTGCGCCCGCTCTACGACGCGCTCAACGCCCTGCTCGAGTACGAACAGGTGAGACGGCTCCTCGCCACGGAGGTAGTCGAGGTCGTGCCGCTGGCGTACATGCGCGGCAGGACGCTTGATGAAGCGTTCATCATCCTCGACGAGGCGCAGAACACCACCTCCGAACAGATGAAGATGTTCCTTACGCGGATGGGCCTCGGGTCGAAGATCGTCGTCACCGGCGACATCACCCAGATCGACCTGCCCGAAGGGAAGATCTCCGGCCTTGTGCAGGTGCAGTCCCTCTTCAAAGGGATCAAGGGGATCGCATTCAGCTATCTCGGCAAGGAAGACATCGTGCGCCACTCGCTCGTCCAGAAGATCGTCGAGGCGTACGAGAAGATGAAGCAGCGGAAGAGGTGATACGATGGACTATTTCGAATACCGAAAGGGCGAACTGTGGTGCGAGGGCGTGCGCGTCGCGCGGCTTGCCCGCGAGTACGGTACGCCGCTCTACGTCTACAGCGCACGCACGATAACGGAGCATTTCCGCAGGATACGCGAGGCGTTCACCCGCCCGGCGCCGCGCCCGGGTCCGGCCTCGGAACCGTTCATCTGCTATTCCGTCAAGGCTAACTCGAACCTCGCCGTACTGAAACTGCTGAGGCAGGAGGGCGCGGGCTTCGATGTCGTCTCCGGCGGAGAACTCCACCGCGTCCTGAAGATCGGCGCGGACCCGAAACGGATCGTGTTCGCCGGGGTCGGAAAGACGGACGCCGAAATCGCCGCGGGACTCGATGCGGGCATCCTCATGTTCAATGTCGAGTCCGAGGCCGAGCTGGACAACATCGACCGGATTGCGCGAAAGAGGAAGATGACCGCGCCGGTCGCGTTGCGGCTCAACCCCGACGTGGACCCGAAGACACACAAGTACATCACAACCGGCAAACACGAGAACAAGTTCGGGATTGACCTTGTGACCGCGGGGCGGATCGTTGAAGGATGGACCTGCCGGCGCAACGTGCGCCTTGTGGGGTTGCACGTGCACGTGGGGTCGCAACTCCTCAGCGTCAAGCCGTACGTCGCGGCAATGAAGAAGGTCGCGGGCTTCGTCAGGCGCCACGAGAAAGCCCTTGGCCTGAGTCCATCCTGCGGCGCGCCAGGGCGGTCGACGGGCCGCGGCGCTGGCGGCGCAACCGGTGGGATCGCCATCGACTGGATCAATATCGGCGGCGGGTTCGGCGTCTTCTACCGCGAGCGCGAGGCGCTGCCCGCGAAGGAGTTCGCCGACGCCGTGCTTCCCCTGGCCGCGAAGATCGCGCCCAGGATCGTTCTCGAACCGGGTCGGTTCATCGTAGGGAACGCGGGAATCCTGGTGACGAAGGTGCTCTACACAAAGGACTCGGGCGACAAGGTCTTCGTCGTCTGCGATTCCGGGATGAACGACCTCATCAGGCCGTCACTGTATGGCGCGTTCCACCGCGTCTGGCCCTTGCGGTTTCGGGCGGAGCGTCATCTCGGTGCCGCTGGGCGGACGGGCGTCCCTCACCCTGACCCTCTCCCGGAGGGAGAGGGGACTGCGGGGCGAAC